>JAJAYN010000192.1 GCA_026786225.1 Burkholderiales bacterium
ACTTGACGCCGACATTTCTTGATGATGGATGAATTGTTGGGGGTGTTCAGTGGCGCTCCGACCCCGCTTTGAGTTGTTCAACGTACTCGAGGCCGCGAAAACGCTCGGCCAGTTCAACCTTCAGAGAGGCGCGTAAAGCATCAGCTTTCTCTCGACCTGATGCCCCAAAAAAAAGCCGTTTGGCCACGCCTGGACACTAAACGATATCACCTGATCCGATACGAACGAATATGTCATTCGAACGCCGCTACCTTCATATGAAGCGCCATCTTTACGACTTGCGCAGTTTTCACATTTCAAACCGTGCTTGATTGCAACAGTAGCGATTGCTTCCGCGATTGCGTCGCGTCGAAGCGCCTCCGATGACGCGGATCGGCGCACCGAATAGTCTTGTCGTGTTTGCATAACGGAAGTTCCCATGATTGAAAGGGTTGTCAATGCAATGAGGGGCACCAGCAAAACCGTTCGGAGAGCCGGCCAAGCAATAGAAAATGCCTCACTGCTTTGAACCACTTGCATGCAGGCAGGGAGGATAGTCAAGGCCACGAGATCTGTGTAGTCGACAGTTCGGCCAATCTGATACGGAGCGATGGCGTTGACCAGAGCAATGAACGGATCTGACAACGGGCTCTTCCACCACATGAAAGTGACAGACAGGCTCCCGTACACTCACACGCGATGTGGCGGCCAAGCCGCAAGCAGTAGTAGCGCGACAACAGCGATGCCAGCGAAGTCTGAAAGCTTTCCAGTTAACGTGCCTGGAAATGCCGATTTCAACCACCAGTCGTTCAGAATAAGTACGGCCAGGCTGATCACGAAGGGCCACGTAGTGAGAACTGAAGCGATTCGCTTGCGCATGATGGTAGTGGAATAAAAAATGAATTAACGGGGTCGGGATTATTTGTTTTCGGCAAGCAGCAAAACCATTAACCCTGACTCTTTTGATGCTGCGTCGGAAAAGGGGTTTTTCTACAGCTTCAAGTCCGAGCTAAGCGGTGCGCCGTTTTGTGGCGCGTGCGCTTGAGCGAGATGTTAGGCCGGTGGCTTTAGTTGCAACCGCGAGTAAGGCGCGTAGCGCATCGTTGACAGTTTCGCTGTTGGGAAAAGCTTTAGCGAGGGCAGGATCAATTACGACGATATTTGTGGCCTTGGCATAGCGAGCAGCGTACTTGCCGCGAACCAGCGGACCAAGGTCTTCCCGCCGATATTCGGCGCGCATTTCATTGTCTTCAACTTTAGCCTTCTTCATAAATTCGTTTCTCCTTACCGATTGCAGTGCGGGCACTGATGATGCGGATGACGCTGCCGCGATCAGTATGGTAGACAACAAGCACTCGACCATGACTTGAAAGTCCAATCGTCACAAAGCGAGGCTCTCCTACAGAGTGCGCCAAATCGCGACCACTTACAGAAAGAACATCTCCGAATACCGTACCGGCTTCGTCAAAAGTGACACCATGCTTGAGCGCATTGGTGTCAGCTTTTGCCAGATCCCATTCAAATCGCATAGTCAGAGGTCAAGGCCTATGTTTAGGGAACATAGAGTCTCCCGAACATTCCAAGCTGCTCCCTATAATTCCAAACATGAGTGGAAGATTCTCCATATTTAACAAGAGCATAACGCAGATAGCCATTAACAGAATCGCGAAAAGCGGCAACGTCATTTCCTTATCTCCGCATTCTAAAACATGAGAAAAGATACAAAATCGTTCACTGGCGCGCTTTCCCAGCCATTTTCGCTCCAAACGCCGCGCCAGTGCTCGACTTTACCCCGCCGCCCGTACTTCCACCGGAATCGCATTCAACGCCGCATTCCCCGAAATCGCATCGAGAAACTTGTCATCGCTGATGTCATTGAAGCTCGCACCCGCGTGAGCGCTGGCGATGGCCATGCGCGCGCCTTCGCGATCATGCCCCCAGCCGTGCGGGAGGCAGACAACGCCTGGCAGGACGTCGGTGGTGGCTTCGACGGGTACATTCAGCTTGCCAATACGCGAACTCAGCTCGATGACCTGGCCGCTGATCAATCCGCGCGAGGCAAGGTCGTCCGGGTGCATCAGCAACTGATGGCGCGCCTTGCCTTTGACGAGGCGATGGTAGTTGTGCATCCAGGAGTTATTGCTGCGGACGTGGCGCCGGCCGATGAGGTGCAGGCTCTTCGGCGCGCTGTCCAATAGCTCGCGATTGAAGCGCTGCATATCCGCCAGCATCGGCGCAGGGGCGCAGTCGATGAGTTTGTCCGCTGTTTCGATGCGCGACGCCAGCGATGGCTTCAGCGCACCGAGGTCAATGCCGTGCGGCGCTGCTTTCAGCGACTCCATCGTGGTGCCTTCGCGATTGCCGCTCTTTTTCAGCATGCCGCCAATGATGTGTTGCAGCGCCGGCATCGGCGTGAATTCACGGCCCAGCTTTTCTGCCAACTTTGCACCGATACCGGAAAAAATTTCCCAGTCGTAGCGTTCATCTCCGGGTCGCGCCCAGAACGCTTCGTTATAGCGCGTGACGTTGCGCACGGCGAAAGCATTGAAAATCAGATCGTAGTGATCGTGATTGAGGGCAGACGTGGGCGGCAGGATCAGGTCTGCATGCCGCGTGGTTTCGTTCATGTAGATGTCGATGGACAGCATGAACGCCAACGATTCAAACGCGTGGTCAAGCTGCCTGCCATTGGGTGTGGAAAGGACAGGGTTGCCACACATGGTGATGAGTCCGTGAATCTGGCCTTCACCCGGGGTGAGGATTTCTTCGGCAAGTGCCGCGACCGGTATCTCGCCGCCGGATTCGGGCAGGCCGCTGACGCGCGATTTCCATTGCGCGTAATGGCCGGGCCGGGTGCCGGGACCGGTGATGGGAATGACTGGGTTGGTGGGCATGGTGCCGCCTTCGCGGTCCAGGTTGCCCGTGACGATGTTGAGCAACTGCACCAGCCATTGTGCGACGGTGCCGAAGGGCTGAATGCAGGCGCCAATGCGGCCATAGGCGATGGCGGTGCGCGAGCCTGCAAAGTCGCGTGCGAGGCGTTTAATTTCGTCCGCCGCAATGCCCGTCGATGCTGCGGCAATGGTGGGCGTAATGTGCGCGATGGCGTCCAGCGCCTGATCAAGATTCTTTAACGGCAGCGCGGCATTGGGCTTCATCAGCCCCTCGCTGCGAATGACGTTCAGCATCGCCATCAGCAATGCTGCATCGGTACCGGGACGGATGAAATGATGTTCGCTGGCGATCTCGGCGGTTTCGGTGCGACGCGGATCGATGACCACCACTTTCCCGCCGCGCGTTTGAATGGCTTTGAGGCGTTTAGCGACATCGGGTACCGTCATCATGCTGCCGTTGGAGGCAATCGGGTTGCCACCCAATATGAGGAAGTAATCGGTGTGGTCGATATCCGGAATCGGGATCATGAATTGATGGCCGAACATCAGCAGCGACGTGAGTTGTTGCGGCAGTTGATCAACCGATGACGCGCTGAATGCGCTGCGGGTTTTCAGCAGGCGCGCGAGTTGCTGTATGCCAAGCAGATGGCCGAGATTGTGGACGGAAGGGTTGCCGGCATAAAACGCGACGGCGTTGTTGCCGTTCTCTTGCACCAGTGCGGCCATGCGACCGGCGGCAAACTCGAACGCCTCATCCCAACTGATTTCCTGCCAGTCCTTGCCGGTGCGCTTCATCGGTCTGCGAATGCGGTCGGGGTCTTCATGAATATCTTTGAGCGCAACGGCTTTCGGGCAGATGTGGCCGCGACTGAAAGGGTCGGCATCATCGCCGCGAATGGAGATTATTTTTGGCCCTTCAATCTTGAATTCGAGTCCGCAGATGGCCTCGCAAAGATTGCAGGCTCGAAATTCAGTTCTCAGCTGCTTGAGTGGTTCGTTCATATTCCGCCTATAAGATGTTCAACCAGTATTTTGCTGCCGATCAGTATCAATA
>JAJAYN010000193.1 GCA_026786225.1 Burkholderiales bacterium
CCTTTGATCATGGCCAAATCCGACGTAATTTCATCTGCACCGTCGATATAAACCGACAGTGACCCGGCGTCGTTTAGCGTCATTACTTCGATATTGGCTTGTTGAAGCAACGTTGTGCTGGCGTCGGAACTCGACACAGCCGCCTTGATACGGTGCGCTATTTTTGCGAGTTCGGCGATAAAGACATTGACTGTCGACCCTGACCCAATGCCGATAATGGCGTCGGTGGGAACGTGGGCGATTGCGGCCTTGGCTGCTGCCAGTTTCAAAGCATTTTGATCCATGCTCTTATTGTAGCGCGCGACGAAGCATATGGTTGCGGATCGCGAGACAAGGACCTGGGTACGTTTCCTGCTAAATTGCCGGTTGAACCACCGGGAACGCCATGAAAATTGATTACCTGAAACGCATCCTCACCGCGCGCGTCTACGATGTCGCCATTGAAAGTCCGCTTGAACGTGCGGCCGGCAGCTCTGAGCTGCTGAAGAACAACGTACTGCTCAAACGGGAGGATCTACAACCGGTATTTTCATTCAAGCTGCGCGGCGCATACAACAAGATGGTGCACTTGTCGGCAGCCGAATTGAAACGGGGCGTGATATGCGCGTCGGCGGGGAACCACGCACAGGGTGTCGCGCTGGCAGCACAAAAACTCGGCGCAAAAGCGACGATAGTGATGCCGGTAACAACGCCGACGATCAAGGTCGATGCTGTTGCGCGGCGCGGCGCAAAGGTCGTGCTCAGTGGAGACAGCTACCAC
This sequence comes from Burkholderiales bacterium, assembly GCA_026786225.1. Taxonomy (GTDB): domain Bacteria; phylum Pseudomonadota; class Gammaproteobacteria; order Burkholderiales; family Usitatibacteraceae; genus UKL13-2. Next base: position 761 of record JAJAYN010000193.1, read on the forward strand.
GAGGCCAGCCTGCACGCCAACAAAATGGCTGCTCGGGAAAAACTTACCTACGTCCATCCTTACGACGATCCATTGGTGATTGCCGGGCAAGGCACGATCGGCATGGAGATTCTGCGACAGCATCAGCACACAATCGACGCGATTTTTGTCCCAATTGGGGGTGGCGGGCTGATCGCTGGCATTGCCGCTTACGTGAAAGCCTTGTCGCCCAAGACAAAAATTATCGGCGTAGAACCCGCCGACTCCAACGCCATGTACCAGTCGTTGAAAGCTGGACGCCGCGTCAAGCTGGCTCACGTGAATTTGTTCGCCGACGGGGTGGCGGTCAAACATGTAGGCAAGGAAACTTTCCGTCTCGCTAAAGCGCTGGTAGATGAAGTGGTACTGGTGGACACCGACGAAATCTGCGCGGCGATCAAGGATATTTTTCAGGACACGCGCGCAGTGATGGAGCCGTCTGGCGGGCTGGCTTTGGCCGGGATAAAACGCTATGTAGCGCGTGAGAAATGCATCGGCAGAACATTCGTCGCCATTTGCTGCGGTGCCAATCTGAATTTTGACCGGCTGCGATTTATCGCCGAGCGGGCGGAAATGGGTGAGCACCACGAAGCGCTGCTCGCGGTCACGGTGCCTGAGGCGCGCGGCAGTTTTCGGAAATTCTGCGAATTGATCGGGCCGCGAAATGTGACGGAATTCAATTACCGTATCGCTGACGCCAAACAGGCGCACGTTTTTGTCGGTGTGCAGGTTGGTGGCCGCGATGAAGCAAAAAAACTGGTCGCGCATTTTTGCCGTCACGGCTTCAAGACGCTTGATCTTACCAACGATGAGATGGCCAAGCTCCACGTACGCCATCTTGTTGGAGGACGGTCGGCATTGGCACGCAACGAACTGGTATTTCGCTTTGAGTTCCCGGAGAGACCGGGTGCGTTGATGAAATTCCTGAACAGTATGAGTCCAAACTGGAATATCAGCCTGTTTCACTACCGCAACCATGGAGCGGATGTGGGACGGATACTGGTCGGCCTGCAAGTGCCCGCAGACGAGCGCAGTGCATTCAGCCGGTTTCTCAAATCCCTGGGGTTTGACTATGTCAATGAAACCGACAACCCGGCTTACAAGTTATTTCTCGGATAGCTTTTGCCATCGCGTCGCCGATTTCACTCGGGCCAGTTCTTGATGTACTGTTTAAGAAGCTGATTCTCAAACGAAACGTCCTTGATGGCACTTCTGGCGATATCGTGAAAGGACAGAATGCCAGCGAGGACGCCGTGGTCCACGACGGGAACATGCGTGATGTGTAATTCAGTCATCAAACCGCGCAAGTGATCGACGCTGTCGTCGGACTTGGCGACGGGCGGATTTGTTTTCATTACAGTGCGGCACTTGGCCTGCATCAAATTTCCACCCTGGGTATTGAGCCCCTGCAACAGCTCTCTCAGCGTGATCAGCCCGACCATCTCACCCGCATCGATGACGATCATGGAGCTAATTTCATGCCTGGCCATGGCTGAAACTGCTTCTGCGACCGCCGTATCCGGTGCGATGGAAAACAAGCCACGCTTTAGTTCCGATTGCGCCTGCTGGGCCTTGTCCTTAAGTAGATCAGCAACGGTTGATTGGCTCATGCTTTCGGTTTCGGAGAGTAATTTTTGTGGTTGTTCAGGATAACAAACGCGGCGGCGGCATGCCACTCAAACGGGCGCAGGCGACTACTTGATAATGCGAAGTTTGCCGCGGGGTGGCGCTTTCGGCTTGTCGGGAGACGGCGTTTCCGGATCCGGCTCGGCGAGCGAATTCTGCACTTGCGACAGTGGCGGCGGGGCGGAGGTCAAGGAGACCGATTGTAAATTCGGCGTAACTGCCGGGGCCTGCGTCTGAATGATGGCCCGCTCCGGCACAGCCTCTGGTTGGAAAAAAACACCGCGCCCATTCTCGCGCGCAAACACACTTTGCACAGCATAAATCGGGACGGTGATTTCCCTCGATACGCCATTGAAGCGCGCCGAGAATTGAATCAACTCGTTACCAATTGTCAGGTTTCGTGTCGCTTGCTGACTCATTGAGAGCACGATTTCACCATTTTTCACGTATTCGAGTGGCACGCGCGTGTGTTGATCGACCTTTACGTTCAGGTAGGGCGTAAAGCTGGAATCCGCGCACCATTCATAGATAGCGCGGATAAGGTAGGGCTTGGTGGAGAGTTCAGGCATTGTGCTGGAGGGCATTCTGGAAATGACCTTGTCACGCTTTGGCAAGGGGCCTTCGCTTTACTTGATATGACTATCCATTGCGTGCTGCATACCGGATGGTTACTTCCTCATCGCCTTCTCAGACGCCGTCATGGAGTCGATAAACGCCTGACGGGAGAATAGCCGCTCCGCGTATTTGAGCAACGGCGCTGCGGCTTTGGGCATCTCAACCTGATAGTGCTCCAAGCGCCATAACAAAGGAGCGATGGCAACATCAAGCATCGAGAATTCATCACCGAGCATGTGCTTTTGCTTGACGAAAATCGGTGCCAACTGAATCAGATTCTCGCGGATATACAGGCGCGCTTTGTCGTGTTGATTGGGCTTGCCGCGTTCGAGCGCATCGACATGATTGAAAATTTCATTTTCCATACGGAAAAGAATCAGCCTTGCACGCGCACGCATTACCGGGTCTGCGGGCATCAATTGCGGATGCGGAAAGCGCTCATCGATGTACTCATTGATAATGTTTGACTCGTACAAGATGAGATCGCGCTCGACCAGCACTGGCGTGCGGTTGTAGGGATTCATGACTGCAAGGTCTTCAGGCTTGTTCATCAGGTCCACATCGAGGATCTGAAAATCCATGCCCTTTTCATACAATACAATGCGACAGCGGTGGCTAAAGGGACAAGTCGTCCCCGAATACAAAGTCATCATGGCGGTTTACCCGTTTTCTTGTGCGTAAATTTATATGTCTTCAAGTCGCCATGCAGCCTGAGTGGCACATTGGCTGCGAGTCAAGTTGATCGTGCGGCTGTTGCTGGCGTGATCGAAACGCCTATTTGACGTCTTTCCAGTACTCATGTTTCAACCACAGCGTGACGAAAAAGGCGATGACGAGAAAGAACATAACCAACACACCGAGCTGCGTACGCTGCGCGCGCGCTGGCTCCGCCATATAGGTC
>JAJAYN010000194.1 GCA_026786225.1 Burkholderiales bacterium
TGTGGGTTGGTCGTCGTTTGTCTGATGCGGACGTATTGGCACACAAGTTTTCAAAAAATTAGCTGGGCAACCGGGGAACACCAATAATTTTCAAAGTGCCTGACGCGTGAATCACAGATCGCCATTCCGCGCACCTCCCAGGGCGATTTCATCATGAGGGCCGCGCGGGTGCTAGAGTTTGTCAATTGATCAGGCAATCCAAGTCAGCTGTCCGAGTGACGAGTCACTGCGTTCGCGGGTACTGGAATCCTTTCCGCAGGACATGGGCACACTCGAGGCAATGCCGAGGTCGGCGCAGCCTTTTGAGCGTGGTTGACCGAAGAGAAGTCACCCAGCTTTACCGCCATCCCCATAAAATCCCGTCACTCCTCTTCAGCCACCGCATGCAATTTATGCAGCTTCATCAGCTCAATCTGCGTGCTTATCGGCGCAGGCTCATAGTGCGATAGCTCGATCGAATAACTGCCCTGCCCGCCAGTGAGTGATTTGAGTCGCGTCTGGTAATCCTTCAGTTCTGAAAGTGGCGCGACGGCCGTAACGACAGAGACGCCCGCCGACTGCCCGCGCGTGCCGGTAATGTGTCCACGTTTTGATGAAAGATCGCCGGTCGTCGCACCGATGGCCGCGTCGGGCACGACCACTTCCATGTTGACGATCGGTTCGAGCAGCACCGCGCGCGCTTTGGAAATGGCGTCGATAAACGCTTTCCGCCCGGCAGTGGCAAAAGCGATCTCCTTGGAATCCACCGGGTGGCTCTTGCCGTCGTAAACAATCACACGCACATCGTGCACCGGAAATCCTGCACGCGGCCCGTTGACGAGTACCTCGCGAATACCTTTCTCTACGGCAGGAATAAACTGCGTCGGGATCGAACCGCCATGCACATCATTAACGAATTCAAATCCGGCCCCGCGCGCCAGCGGCTCAATACGCAAGAACACTTCGCCGAACTGCCCTGCGCCGCCTGACTGCTTCTTGTGCCGAAAGTGCCCGTCTGCCTTGGCCATCACCGTTTCCCGGTACGGGATTTTTGGTGGCTTGGTCGTGATCTCAAGGTTGTATTGCTTGCTCATGCGCTCCAGCAGCGAACGCATATGCAATTCACCGAGACCATTGATCACCGTTTCGTGGGTGACCGGATGGCGCTCGACCACAAAGCACGGGTCCTCCATTTCGAGCTTGTGCAGCACCTCAAAAATCCGTTGCTCGTCGCCGCGGCGCTTGGGCTCGACGGCGAGGCCGTACATCGGCTGCGGGAAATCCAGCGGCAACAAATGAATGCGGTCTTCGTCATGCGAATCGTGCAGCACGGCATCGAAGGCGATCTCTTCCACCTTCGCCACTGCACCGATATCGCCGGGTAAGAGCTGTGAAACCTCCTTGAATTCCTTGCCCTGCAACATATAAAGATGTCCGACCTTGAATGCCTTGGTGGTCTCGCCGACATAGAGCTGGGTATTCGGCGTGATGGTGCCCTGATGGACGCGAAACACGCCGATTTTGCCCAGGAAGGGATCGATCAGAACCTTGAACACATGCGCGATAACATGTTTTTTCGGGTCAGGCTCGGAGCGAAATTCCGCTGCCGCCTTGCCTTCGCCACGTACGAATAGCGGCGGATTGCCCTCAGCGGGATTGGGGGCCAGCTTTGCAAAAATATCCAACAGTTCGGCAACCCCCGCACCGGTACGCGCGGAGGTAAAGCAGACCGGGATCAAGTGCCCGTCACGCAGGGCTTTCTCGAATGGTGCGTGCAATTGCCCGGGCTGGATTTCCTCACCCTGCTCCAGATAAAGCGTCATCAACGCTTCGTCCACTTCCACGACCTGATCGACCAGCGCGCTGTGCGCCGCAGCAACAGACGAGAAATCCGCTTCACCGGTGGGATTGAAAAAACAATCGGTCACGGACGCGCCATTTGCAGCCGGCAGGTTGATGGGCAGGCACTCCTTGCCAAACGCCTCCTGGATTTCGCTAAGCAACGCAGGCAGATCGATATTGTCATCATCGATCTTGTTCACCACCACCATCGCGCACAGGTGGCGTTTACGCACCAACGACATCATGCGTCTGGCGGTGAGCTCGATGCCGTTTTGCGCGTTGATCACGATTACCACGGTGTCGATGGCATCCAGCGCGGAGATCGCCGGCCCCATGAAATCCGGGTAGCCGGGCGTGTCGATCAAATGAATGCGTACGTTTGGATCCGCGCCGTGCGAGAAATGCACGACCGAGGAATTGAGTGAATGCTGGTAGGCTTTTTCGATGGGATCGAAGTCGCAGACCGTCGTGCCTTTCTCAACACTGCCCGCGACAGGAATTGTTCCGGTCGTAAACAGCAACGCCTCGGCAAGCGTGGTCTTCCCTGCGCCTGCGTGCCCAACCAGCGCGATGGCCCTCAGGTTTTCAGTCGCAAAGCCGGGCATGGTGTACTCCTCGTGGTTTGCTTGTTATTGGAAATCATCATAGGACAATTGCGGGGAAAATGTTTGGCAGCCGGTTTCTCGACTTGCGCCAGTCACCACTGCCGTCCGCAAATGCAACACGAGTCCCCTCGCCTTTTCATAACATCTACACTACGATGCGCCCATGACCACTCATGATGATTCAGCCCTCAACCCCGGCGTTGCCAAGCGCGAAGTATTCGCCTGGGCCATGTACGACTTTGCCAACTCCGGATATACCACCGTCATGCTTACGGCGGTATTCAACGCGTACTTTGTTTCCGTCATCGCCGGCAAAGCCGAGTGGGCGACTTTTGCATGGACGGCAACGCTCGCAATCTCCTACATTGCCGTGATGATTGCCGGGCCGATCGTCGGCGCCTACGCCGACGCGAACGCCGCCAAGAAGAAAGTGCTTTTCATCACCACCATAGGCTGCGTGGCATCGACTGCCGCGCTGTACTTTTCGGGACCGGGCACGATCATCTGGGCCATGGTCTTCGTCATTCTTTCCAATTTCTGCTATGCCATCGGCGAGAACGTCACCGCTGCCTTCCTGCCTGAACTGGCACGTCCGGAATCACTGGGCAAGGTTTCCGGTTGGGGATGGAGCTGGGGCTATGTCGGCGGTCTGGTGGCATTAGGCACCTGTCTGGCGTGGATCATGTCTGCAGAGAGTCGCGGCCAGACGACCTCACAAGCCGTGCCCATGACCGCGCTCATCACCGCCGCGATCTATTTGCTCGGCGCCAGCGTGACCTTTGTCTGGCTAAAAGAACGCGCAACGCCAGTGCCGGTCATGGACATCGCCGCAAGCACCTTCACGCGCCTGCTTACTACCGCCCGCGAAGCGGCAAAATTTCGTGATCTCGTTTATGTTTTTCTGTGCGGTACCTGCTACCAGGCCGGCGTTGCGACCGTCATCACACTGGCCGCAATCTATGCGCAGGAAGTCATGGGCTTCACCACCACCGACACGCTCGTCCTCGTACTCGTTGTGAACGTCACAGCCTGCATCGGCGCCCTCGCGTTTGGCTACGTACAGGACATCATCGGCAAAAAGCGCGCACTGGCGATCACGCTATTTGGATGGCTGTTGATGGTGGGCTTTGCATGGATTGCCACCACGCCAACGTTGTTCTGGATAGCGGCAAACCTCGCCGGAATTTGTATGGGCTCCAGCCAGTCGGCGGGACGCGCATTGGTCGCGTACTTCTCGCCGGTTGATCGGGCGGCGGAGTTCTTTGGGCTGTGGGGTGTGGCCACGCGGCTTTCGGCGGTGCTGGGTCCGTTGACCTATGGGGTGGTTTCCTGGGTCAGCGGGGGCAATCACCGTATGGCGATGTTGATTACGGGGGTATTCTTTATCGCGGCGTTGATTGTGCTGGTGCGGGTGGATGAGCGGCGTGGGCGGGCAGTGGTGGCGTGATGCTTAAAATTTCACTGGACTGCACTTAGATGTCATAACGGTTGGGCTCCTTACAAGAATCAACCGCCCAACACCAACTCACGGAGACCAAAATGGACATTGAAGAACTGCTGAGTTTTCAAACTGATTTGATGATGCTTGAAGCGGGCAAGACGCTATTCAGCGATGGTGATTTGGGCGACACGATGTATGTGGTGATGTCGGGAGAATTTGAGGTATTTGTGCGCGGGAAACTGGTTGAGACCGCAACCAGTGGTGCCGTCCTCGGCGAACTGGCCATGATTGACGGCTCGCCCCGCTCAGCGACCGTGATTGCAAAATCAGATAGCAACTTGATGGCCATAGATTTGATTCGCTTTCTGGCGCTTGCACGCGAGCGGCCGGAGTTTGCGCTATTCATCATGCGCTGCATGGCGGAACGGCTGCGGCGTCTCGGCAAGCTGCTGTAGCGTCTCTCGCTGCACGCTTTCCGCCTCCCGGCAAAACGGGGTGAAGTATGCAGGCACCAAGTCCGGGTTATAGCGATTCTCGCGTGGCAAGGCTCGTCGGTTTTTTTTCGCCGCTCGACAATCACATTGTTTAATTCGATGGCTCCTGAGGTCGCGATTGCCGCCGTGGATTCGACGCCTCTAAAGTACGACGCATTGGCACTCCGCCTATGCGAAAATTGAACATTCAGAAATTCACCCAAAGCAGTCCATGTCCAACGGCAACGAATTCAAACCAACCAAATCCGCAGCGCACTCAATCCCCGCACCGGCAACCAACTTCGTCCGCAACGTCATCGACGACGACCTCGCCGCGAACAAGTTTGCCAGCCGGCAGTGGGCAGGTAAACCGGGAATGGCCAGCGACCATGCCAAAGGGCAGCATGACCACGCAAAGATCCGAACCCGCTTTCCGCCCGAGCCGAATGGTTACCTGCATATCGGTCACGCCAAATCGATCTGCCTCAATTTCGGCCTGGCGCGCGACTACGGCGGCCGCTGCCACCTGCGCTTTGACGACACCAATCCGGCAAAGGAAGAACAGGAATTCGTCGATGCCATACTCGACAGCGTGCACTGGCTGGGTTTTGATTATGAGAAGGACGGCGAGAGCAATCTGTATTTCGCCTCGGACTACTTCGACTGGATGTACCAGTTCGCCGAGTGCCTGATCGAAAAAGGTCACGCTTACGTCGATAGCCTGAGCGCGGAAGAGATGCGGGAATATCGCGGCACGCTCACCGAAAAGGGCAAGGATTCGCCTTTCCGTCAGCGCAGCATCGCCGAGAACCTCACACTGTTTCGCGAGATGCGTGATGGCAAACACGCCGATGGCGCGCACATTTTGCGCGCGAAGATTGACATGCAGTCGCCCAACATCAATCTGCGCGACCCGGCCATGTACCGTATCAAGCGCGCGCATCACCACCGTACGGGGGACAAGTGGTGCATCTACCCGCTCTACAGCTACGCGCACCCGATCGAAGACGCGCTGGAGCAGATTACGCATTCGATCTGCACGCTCGAATTCGAAGATCAGCGTCCTTACTACGATTGGTTACTGGAACACATCCGCGACGCCGGTTTTCTCACCGACCCCCTGCCCCGTCAATACGAGTTTTCGCGGCTCAATCTCACCTACATCGTTCTGAGCAAACGCTATCTCAATCAGCTCGTTACCGAAAAGTACGTCGATGGCTGGGACGATCCGCGGCTGCCGACCATTGCCGGTGCGCGTCGCCGTGGCTACACGCCTGAAGGTATCCGCATGATGATGGAGCGCGGCGGCGTATCCAAAGCTGATAGCTGGCTCGACTACAGCCTGCTCGAAGATTGTATGCGTGAGCATTTGAATGACGTTGCCCCGCGCCGAACGGCGGTACTGTACCCACTGAAACTCGTCATCACCAATTACCCTGCGGGACAGTCTGAAGTTTGCTTCGCGCCCAACCATCCGCAAAAGCCGGAGCTGGGCAAACGCGAAGTGCCGTTTTCGGGTGAACTCTGGATCGAGCGTGAAGATTTTCAGGAGATACCGCAGAAAGGCTATTTCCGTCTCTTTCCACCAGTGAATGATCAGCCCGGCAACAAGGTGCGGCTGCGCTACGGCTTTGTGATTCAATGCACCGGTTTTGAAAAAGATGCGGCTGGAAATATCACCAAAGTGACTGCCGAGTATTTTTCCGATAGCAAATCCGGTACCCCGGGCAGCGATACCTACAAAGTCAAAGGTAACATCCACTGGGTATGTGCCAAGGGGTCGTATGCGGCAGAAGTACGCCTGTATGACCGTCTCTTCAAAACGCCCTACCCCGGTCGTGAAAGCGGCGATTACCTGCTCGATCTCAATCCGGATTCAAAGCGTGTCATCAGCGCTTATCTGGAGCGCTCATTGAAGGACGCAAAGCCCGAAGAGTGCTTCCAGTTTGAGCGGCACGGTTATTTTGTGGCGGATCGCGTTGATTCGCTGCCGGGTGTGCCGAAATTCAATCGCGCGGTGACGTTGAAGGATTCATGGACAGCGAAGTAACACGTCGGCTTGCGCGTAGCCATAAGGCGAAATGGTTGAAGGCTTCCGTTAACGCGAAGCCTGACCAAACCACCATCCGGTCAGATCTATTTGCGCGAGTAGCGAGTTTTGCCTACACCAGTCTCGGTGTTCGCCTGACAGTTAGTAATGCCGATTGATGCGGAAATAATGAGTGTGTCCAATCCACTGCTAAATTATCCGAAGAAGTCCCGATCTCGTCTGTTGTAGGTGCGTCCCAACAAGCTCAAGATGAGTAGAACCAAAATGTCACCGTTCGTCCTGAGCCTGGCGAAGGCCTCAATCAGAAATTCACAAACTTGGTTGAGAACACGCATGCCAATCCACCAGGAGGTGCAATCGTGAACCAGTTTACAAAACGTAATTTCAATTCGCGCACGATGAATGCGGCCGGAGCGATGGCGTTGACCGTCGTGCTGCTTTCCATTTGCGGTTTCGCGCAGGCGACGCCAAGCAGCGATGAGCAGTCGCTGGCCAGAGGCGCAATCGAGGATGTGACACCGCAGCAGAAATACCGCACCGCCATTCGCGAGGCAGGCGGCGGATACAAGGAATGGTTGCGCGAGTGTGACCATATGCCCTCTGCTGAAAGACCTGCGTGCAGGATAGAAGCCAAAGCGACTTACGACCACGATATGGCACAAGCGCAGCTGATCTTGCGCGGGAACAAGCGCAGCTGATCCCGCCCCGCCACGACAATACGCAACCACAGTTGTAAACCACCTGCCAGGACGTGCCTCGCGCAGATTCAGCGCACTAGCCGCTACTGACTCGTCCAGCCCCCGTCAATCGGAATAGCGGTGCCGGTGATGTTGTGCGCGATCGGATGACTTAGCCATGCGACAAGCTGGCCGATTTCCAATGGCTGTGACGTGCGCTGACTGGGCTGCTTTTCGCGCAGCAATTCGCGCGCACCGGCGTCCCGATCCCCGCCCAGCTGCGCAGCGCGCGCCATGATCTGCGGCTCAATGATCGCGGTCTCGGTCCAGCCGGGGCAAATGCAATTTACTGTGACGCCGCCCTGTTCACGGCTACCGGCACTGGCATATTCGAGCGCGGCGACCTTCGACAGGCCGATCAGTCCAAACTTTGCCGCCACGTAAGGTGCCTTGTTGACTGACGCCACCAGCCCATGCACCGACGCGATATTGACCACCCTGCCATAGCCGCGCGCTGCCATGCCCGGCATTGCCGCTTTCATGGTGTGAAAGGCGGCGGACAGATTGATGGCAAGAATGCGGTCCCAGACATCGGCAGGCACATCAGCCAGTGGCGCGGGTTGCTGAATACCTGCGTTGTTGACGAGGATGTCCAGTGCGCCACCGGACAGGGCAGCTTTCATCAACGATTCAACCTGCCTGGGATCGCTGAGGTCATGGCTGTGGCACTCAACAGACATCGCACCTGCCTTTGTGACTGCCTGACACGCCGCTTCCTGTTGTTCTGCGTTACCCAACCCATGCAGCACTAGATGGCAATGTTCAGCAGCGAGCGCTTCGGCGATGGCAAGGCCGATACCCTGGAACGATCCGGTCACGAGGGCACGGCGCCCCTTCGGTGGTTGTGTCATATGTTGCTCCCATCGGGTGTTTGCATGCGTGCACGCAATTCGGTTTTGAGCACCTTGCCATAGTTATTCTTGGGAAGGTTTTCGAGAAAATAGTATTCCTTGGGACGCTTGAATCGGGCGATATGGTCGAGGCACAAGGCGTCCAACTGTTTGGAGTCGACGGCGGCGTTGGCGACCACAAACGCCACCACGACTTCGCCCCAATCCGGATCGGCGCGACCGACGACCGAAACCTCGCGCACGGCGGGATGTTTCAGCAGCACTTCTTCGACTTCGCGCGGATAGATATTGGAGCCGCCCGAAATGATCACATCCTTGGAGCGATCTTTGAGTGTGAGAAAACCGTCCTCATCGAGACTACCAAGGTCGCCGGTCCAGAGCCAGCCATCGCGAATCGTGTTGGCAGTTGCGCTGAGGTCATTCCAATATCCGGCCATGACCGGGTCGCCGCGCGTGACGATTTCGCCGGTTTCGCCCGGTGGCAGTGAATTGCCTGACTCATTCGTCACCCGCACATCCACCATCGATTGCGCAACGCCGACCGAGGCGATCCGCTCCAACCAGCGCGGGTGGGTGCGATCCGCCAGATGTTCGCGAGCCAATGCCGTAATACACATTGGACATTCACCCTGTCCAAAGATTTGCACGAAGCGGTTACCCATCACGTCGAGCGCCTTGCGAATATCCTCAACGTACATCGGGCCACCGCCATAGACAATGGTTTTGAAGCCGCTCACATCGCAACCGGTGGCGACGACATACTCCACCAACCGTTTAACCATGGTCGGCGCGGCAAACAGCGACAGCCGCCCTACTTCTGCCGCCAGCGTACACAGCTCGGCAGCATCGAAGCCCCCAGATTCCGGAACCACATGACGCGCTGCTTTGAGGACGTGCGTGAAGTTGTACAGGCCTGCCCCGTGCGACATCGGTGCCGCATAGACGATCGCATCGTCCGGGTCGACGGGATCGACATCGGTGAAATAGCAGGTGGTCATCGCCATCAAATTGCGATGGGTCTGCATGACACCTTTGGGATGGCCTGTCGTGCCCGAAGTGTAAAACAACCAAGCGAGATCGTCAGGGCAGCGAGGCTGCACCGGAATCTGTGCTGAAGACAGCATCGCCATGTAGTCGTTCGTGTTTGGCGTAATAACGCCTTTAACGGATCCGGTCCATTCCGTCGCAGCGATTGCCTGCACGGTAAGGTCCAAGCCCACCACCAATAAACTCGCACCGGAATTTTCGAGAATGAAAGCCATCTCACGTGGATGCAGCTTGGCATTCACCGGCACCGCCACCAGCCCGGCCCACCAGATCGCGTACAGGACTTCCAGATACTCCGGACAATTGGACATGAAAATGGCCACGCGGTCGCCTGGCGCGAGCCCTGCTGCGTTGCGCAGATAGCCTGCAATGCTGGCTGTCCGCGCCGCGAGCGTCCGGTAATCGAACAAGTAGCGTGCGCCGACGAATAGTGCTGGTCGTAAGGCATGCACAGTAGCGCTTCGCGCCAACAACTGCGCAACGTTCATTGCACCTGCTCCCCACATCTCATCATGTAGCTATTGCCTCACGCGCAATTTTCCGACGATGCCGGTGGGAAAATAATAAACCGACAGCACGAACAGCACGCCCAGCCATAGCAACCAGCGATCCGGCGACAGGACTGCGGACAACCAGGGAAGGCTGCTGGCCGCTTCGCTCCCCAGCCGCAACAAGTCCTGCAGGTAGCTTTGCGCAACGACAAATAGCGCCGCGCCAATGGCAGCACCGTAAATGGTACCCATGCCGCCGATGACGACCATCAACAGCACGTCCAGCATAATTTCGAAAGACATGGATGTGTCGGGACCGTTGTAGCGCAACCAGATCGCCAGCATCACGCCGGCGAGTGTCGCAAACAATGCAGAGAGCACGCTCGAAATGGTGCGGTATACAACCACCCGGTAGCCGATTGCCTCGGCGCGAAACTCGTTCTCGCGAATCGCCTGCAGCACGCGTCCGAACGGCGAATTCACGATGCGCAGCATGGCAAGCAGCAGCACCAGGGCACTGAGAAAAAGCAGGTAGTAGCAGAACAGTCGGCCGCTGATGCTGACGCCGAGAAACGATTGCTCCACGAACAGATATCCACCGGTGAGCATATCGGGCAACTTGAAATTAAGCCCGTCATCGCCGCCGGTAATGTCCGACATTTGTGAGGCTAGCGTCTGGAATGCGGATGCAACCGCCAATGTGATCATGGCGAAAAATATCGCCCTCACCCGCAACGAGAAAAGACCGACAGCAAGCGAAAGTACAAACGAAAGGCCCAGGGCACCGGCTGTGCCGATGGCGATGGCCTCCCACGTCGGGCCGACGCGCGAACATGCGATGGCGATCCCATATGCGCCGATGCCGAAAAACATGGTGTGTGCAAAACTGACGATACCGGTGTAACCGAGCAGCAAGTCGAAACTGGCGACCAGCACGAGGAACACCAGAATTTTCGCGGCAACGCTCAGCGCTTTGACGCCGGGGAAGATGAAAGGAGCAAATGCCAGTGCCAGCAGCAGCGCAAGCAGCAGCACCGCCAGGACACGGCTGCGCGGAAGATCATGCGAAAGTAGGCGTCTCAGCATGATGTTTCCTATCGGCTCGTCACGGGATAAACGCCCTGCGGACGCCACAGCAATACCAGCGCCATCAACGCGATGTTCGAGAACAGGGCAACCTTTGGCGCAAGAAAACCGGTGTAGTTGGCCATCAATCCGACCAGCAACGCGCCAATCAATGCGCCGCCTGTTGATCCCAGTCCGCCAATGATAATGACGATGAAGATCAGCACATTCACTTGCGCGCCCATCTGCGGGAAAACGTTCTGCTGATACATGCCCCACATCACGCCTCCCAATCCGGCCAGTGCGCTCCCAACCACAAATACGCCAACAAACAAACGCCGGATACGATAGCCGAGTGACTCCACCATTTCACGATCCTGGACCCCGGCACGAATCAAGAGGCCGATCTTGGTACGTCCCAGTATCCACGCCAGCCCTCCAAAAACTGCGAGTCCCACCACCACCGCAACCAGTCTGAATTTTTCAATCGCGGCATCGCCCACCAGCAGTGAGCCGCGCATGCCTTCGGGTAGCGCCAGCGGAATTTGCTGTGGGCCCCAGATCACCTTGATCAGTTCTTCGCCGATGATCATGCCGCCCATGGTGATGAGAATCTGCTTGAGGTGCTGGCCGTACACCGGCCGCACGATGAA
>JAJAYN010000195.1 GCA_026786225.1 Burkholderiales bacterium
CCGGTAGCCGAAGAATTCGCTCTCCATCAGGTTCTCGGGGATCGCACCGCAATTGACAGGCACAAAAGGGGCGTCGCGCCGCGAGGAATCGGCGTGAATCATACGCGCCGCCACTTCCTTGCCGGTGCCTGATTCGCCGGCGATATGCACCGGTGCCTGGCTACGGGCGAGCCTGCCGATCATGTCCCGCGCCTTCGCGATTGGCGCCGAGTCTCCAAGTAGACGTGGGGTATGGATATCACCGCCAGATTCCTGCGGCGGAGAACCGGGCCCTCGGCGATGGCGTTCAGTTTTTTCCGCGCGCTTTCCGGTGGCTCGTGGCAGGTTCAATGCAGCCGTAATGACTTCACGCAATTGCTTCAGTTGAATAGGCTTGGAAATATAGTCGAATGCACCCGCCTTCAGTGCAGCGACGGCGTTGTCGGTGCTGCCGTAGGCGGTAATGACGGCGACCGGCGTGTCGCTGTAATGTTTGGCGATATGCGTCAACACGCTCATTCCATCGCCATCCGGCAGGCGCATATCGGTAAGACACAAGTCGTAGGGGCGCTCCTTGAGCCGGCTGATCGCCTCTTCGCATCCCTGAGCGGTCGTCGTCTCGATGCCCATGCGCATGAGCGTAATCACAAGGAGCTCGCGGATGTCCGCTTCATCGTCGACGATCAAAACGTGGCTGGTTGTCATGGCTTGGTTCTTTCCCCTTTGACAGCGAGGCGAAAGCACGCACCGGTTGGTGCCGTCGCATCCGCCGTCCACTGTGACTGCGCGCCCGCATATTCGAGACGTGCGCCGTTGACTTCGGCAAGCTCGCGGGCGATATAGAGACCGAGGCCGGTACCACTGGCATCGGTGGTGAAAAATGGCTCGAACAAATGCGCCAGGGCTTCGACCGACACACCGGGCCCGTCGTCACTTATTTCCAACAATAGATAGTCGCCATCAGCGGCATCCTGCAAAAGGATGGTGACACTTTTTGCCTCGTTGCGGCCGTGGCGCCGCGCATTGCGCGCAAGATTCCACAATATCTGATCGAGATGGCTGCGATCAAACATGAGTCGCTGGGTGGTTGCCAACGTGAGCACGAACACATCAGCAGCCACCTTCTCGTTGGCGCAGAAATCACGCACAAAATTCTCAAGATAGGGCTTCGCGTCGATCGGCTCAGGGTGCGCCCGATCGCGGCGATTCAGATACAACACCTCCTGCACCATGCGGTCCAGACGGTGGGCATTTTCCTGAATGATGGTGAGCAGGCGCTGATCCTCAGGGCGACGCTCGCTTTCTTCGTGCAACAGCTCCGCGGCGTGGTTGATGCTCGAAAGCGGATTGCGGATTTCGTGCGCAATGCTCGCGGTGAGGCGCCCCAGTGCGACCAGTTTCATCTGCTGCGCCTGCGCACGGATGCGGCCGGCGTCTTCGATAAAAATCACCGTGGGCGATGCAGTTACTTCGCCAACGGCGACGAAGCGGACTTGATAGTCGCGCTGCGTGCGAGCGTCGCGCAACATGGGAAAAATACGCTGCGGATCATCCCGCCAATCGGCGAGTAGTTTGGCGAGCGCCGGTGCCGCGTCGGTCAGGGCACGCGTATTCGACCCGGCTAATCCGCCTACCAGTGATTCACTTTGCGGGTTGTATTGTCGGATGACGCCGTGCCCATCGACGACCACGAAGCCGTCCTGCATGTCGCGGATGACGAGCTCGTTGATCTGCGCCAGATTGGCCAGGTCTACGCCGCGCGCTTCGGCAATTTGTTCAGCACCGCTTGCATACTTGGCGAGCGTAAAGCCGAGGCCGGCGATGACGAAATAGCTGCCTGCCAGTAATCCACTCTGAAAAAAATCAGCGCCCGCACCTTCAACGTGCAATATTTGCCAGGATTGCTCCAGCAGAATTGCCAGTGCGGCCATGGCGGCGTGAAAAAATGCGACGCGGCCACGTGCGACGAGCCCGCCTGCTGCGAGGCTGACCAGCAGCAGCAAGCCAATGCCGCTCTTCACGCCGCCCGAGGCATGCATCAACAGGGTCATCGCAATCACGTCGAGCACCACCTGGCCGGTGAGGTGGTAGGACGCTGCGGGAAAACGCCACTGCGCGGCTGCCATCGTTGCCGCGGCCGCCAGAAAATAGAACCCCAGGGTCCAGCCAGCCAGCACCGGTGCCTGCGGACTCAACACCTGAAATTGCTGGAAGCCCCAGTACATCAGGCCGAGAATCACCGCGATGACCACGCGGTAACGGGAAAACAGCGTCAGCAAATGCCAGACCGTGTCCACCGAGGGGCGCGGCGCATACGCGACTGCCTGCGCGCGCGCACTGGCCTCGATGCCAGCAGAAACGACAACGCGGGGTGACACGCTCATATTGGGTCCGACGGGCCGCTAGGCGCGATGCAGGCAGTGCGCGGGATCGTGGCAACTCACATTGCCATCGAGCATCATGCTTTCCGACTCGGGCATCAACACGCCGCACCGATGGCACTTGACCATTTGTTCGGCAAGGCCGGTCCGGTCTCCCGATGCGCCCGCGTCACCTTTCGGGGGCTTGGAAGACTTCTTGCCCAAGCCCTTGAAAAGTACCCAGCACAGCACGGCGATGATGGCAAGAAAAACTATTTTTCCCATTTTCGGGCGTCGGGTAAATGAAGGATCGGGAGCAGGGCACGCATTGGCCTATCTTATCGCAGTTAGCAATGCCACTGCGCACGGCGCGGGCCGTCCCGGGGTTTACTTTTCGACGAACGCGCGTTCGATCACAAAGTGGCCGGGTGACTCCATGTGGCCTTCGCGATAGCCGCGCTTTAACAGCAAGTCTTTGGTATCTCTGAGCATTTCGGGGCTGCCGCAAATCATGACGCGATCGTGTTCAATGTCGAGCGGGGGCAGACCGATATCGGCAGGTAGCTTGCCGGTATCCATCAACGTCGTGACGCGCCCCTGATGGCGGAACGCCTCTCGCGTGACGGTTGGATAGTAAATCAGCTTTTCCTTGACCTGTTCGCCGAAGAATTCATTGTTCGGCAAATCTTCGGTAATGACGTGGTCGTAGGCGAGCTCAGACACTTCGCGACAGCCATGGACCAGTACGACTTTTTCAAACATTTCGTATGTTTCCGGATCTTTGATGACGCTCATGAACGGCGCCAGCCCGGTGCCGGTCGACAGCAGGTAAAGCGTTTTGCCAGGCAGCAGGTTTTGCAGAATCAGGGTGCCGACAGCCTTACTGTTCACCAGCAGCGTGTCACCAACCTTGATGTGCAGCAGGCGTGACGTGAGTGGGCCGTCCGGCACTTTGATGGAGAGAAACTCGAGTTGCTCTTCGTAATTTGCGCTGACCATGCTGTAGGCGCGCAACAGTGGCTTACCGTCGACCTCGATGCCGATCATCGTAAATTGACCGTTGAGGAACCTGAAAGAAGGGTCGCGCGTGGTGGTAAAGCTGAATTGACGATCAGTCCAGTGATGAACCGAGAGAACGCGTTCGCGAAAAATGGATGCCATGGAATGACTTCTGAGGGAACAAAAAAATACTGCACGCAAATGCGGCAGCAAATAAAAAGCCGGTATGCACCGGCTCTGTCTGAAGCCTGAAACCCGCCCAGGAATGACCTGATTTGGTCGGGGTGAGAGGATTCGAACCTCCGGCCTCTACGTCCCGAACGTAGCGCTCTACCAGGCTAAGCTACACCCCGCTTTACGGTCTGTCCGTGAGCACCAAAATCAATAGCGGCGCTCTACAGCGAACACACATAATTGTAGCAGAGCCTCCCGGTAAACGGAATCGTTGAAGTGTGCAATTGCGGCTTCCGCGGCCATGGCTTCACGATGCGCCTGTGCGCGCGCGTACTCGAGCGCGCCGGTTGTCTGGATGGTCGAAATGACGACCTCCATTTCATCGCGCCCACCATGTTCAATCGCTCGTCGAATCGCTGATCGCTGCGATTCAGTGCCGTGTTTCAGCGCGTAAATCAATGGCAGTGTGGGCTTGCCTTCAGCGAGATCGTCGCCGACATTTTTGCCGGTCTCGCCAATTTCGCCGGAGTAGTCGAGTACGTCGTCGATCAACTGAAAAGCGGTGCCCAGACGCATGCCGTACTCGGCCAGCGCCGCGACATCAACCATCGAAGCGTTGCCCAGAATCGCGCCCACACGGCCGGCGGCCTCGAAAAGTTTAGCCGTCTTGAAGCGCACCACTTTCAGATATTTTTCTTCGTCGGTGTCGGGATCGTGGATATTGAGCAACTGCAATACTTCACCTTCGGCGATAACGTTGGTCGCCTCGGCCAGCACAGCCATCACCGGCATGGAGCCGACCCGCACCATCATCTCGAAGGCCCGGGAATAGAGGAAGTCGCCTACCAGCACGGCCGCGGCATTGCCGAATTCGGCATTGGCGGTGTTACGACCCCGCCGTAAACTGGATTCGTCGACAACGTCGTCGTGCAACAGCGTAGCGGTGTGGATGAATTCGATCACCGCCGCTACCTCGTGGAGATCGGATTTCTGCGCGTCAAAATGATTGCCTGCCAGCAATACGAGTGCCGGGCGAAGACGTTTCCCACCGGATTCAATGATGTAATGGGAAATCTGATTGATGAGTATGACTTCCGAAGCGAGTCGCTCGCGTATGACGCCATCTACAGCGACCATGTCGGGGCCGATTTCGCTGCGAATGGAATCCAGACTTATAGGGTTTTGCGGCAAATTCATGGGATTTCGCTGGCTTGGCTTGGCTGTATGGGTGCGTGGGGCGCGTTTCCGGCCTAAACCCCTGTTTTGATGCGTGAATGCACATCCACAAAACCAGAAAACGGTTTGACGGTCGGGCCAAAGGCCAGTATCATAGCGGGTTCCGTCGGCAGGCGATGGGAAACTAACGTTATTTATTGGAGTTTAACCATGTATGCGGTCATAAAAACCGGCGGGAAGCAGTATCGGGTCCAGGCTGGTGAAAAACTTAAAATAGAACAGATACCGGCAGACGTGGGCTCGCAGATTGTTTTGGATCAGGTGTTAATGCTGGGCACGGGTGAAACCGTGACCATTGGCACACCACTCCTGGCAGGTGCGCAAGTCTCGGCTACCGTTTTATCTCAGGGTCGTGCGGACAAAGTCCGCATTTTCAAAATGCGCCGTCGCAAGCACTACCAAAAGCGTCAAGGCCATCGCCAGAATTACACCGAGATTCAAATCGGTGAGATTGTGGCTTAAGGAGATCAACAATGGCACACAAGAAAGCAGGCGGCAGTTCACGTAACGGCCGCGACTCAGAATCAAAGCGCCTGGGCGTTAAAACGTTCGGCGGCGAATTGATCCCGGCTGGTTCGATCATCGTCCGTCAGCGCGGCACCCAGTTCCACGCCGGTGACAACGTCGGCATGGGCAAGGATCACACGCTGTTTGCACTCAAGGACGGTCACGTCAAGTTTGCAGTCAAGGGCGCAAGGAAAGTCCGCACCATTAGCGTCCTGGCTGTATAAGGCTCAGGGCGCGGGTTCCAGATAAAGCCCCGGAGAGTTCTCCGGGGCTTTTTTATTTCTCTTTCCAACATTTGATTTTCCACGATGCCTGATATCGGCCTGTTTCTGATTGCTTCTGCACTGCTGGCGATCGCGCCCGGGCCGGACATTGTTTACGTCCTCACGCGAGGCATCACGCAAGGCAGGCGCGCGGGTTTTGCCGCAGCCCTTGGGTTTGCGACCGGTGTTATTTTTCATACCGCACTTGCCGCGCTGGGCATTGCGGCCCTGATCAGGTCTTCCGAATTTGCGTTTTCGCTGGTTCGATACGCCGGGGCCGCATACCTCGTATATCTGGGCATTCGCACACTCATGAGCCGCAGTGGGTTTCAGTTGTCGAGCGACCATTCTTCACCGACACTTTGGACGGTTTACAAACAAAGCGTCATCGGCAATGTCCTGAACCCGAAAGTGACGCTATTTTTTCTCTCGTTTCTGCCGCAATTTATCAACGTCAATGCCGGGCATGTCGAACTTCAAATGGTACTGCTCGGCGCGATATTCATGCTGCAAACTGTTGTTATCTTCGGTGCAATTGCACTTTTTTCAGGTGCTATCGGTGACAAGCTGCGATCAAATGCTGTGATCGCCGATCGCCTGAATATTTTTGCGGGCGTCGTTTTTATTGCACTTGGCGTACGCGTAGCCTGGCCAGAAAGTTAAACTGTTCAAATGAAATTTATCGACGAAGCACGTATCGAAATCCACGCCGGTGATGGTGGCCGCGGCTCAGCTTCGATGCGTCGCGAAAAATACATCGCCAAGGGCGGGCCGGATGGCGGCGACGGCGGCAGTGGCGGCAGCATTTATGTGGTCGCCGACAAGGACATCAACACGCTGGTGGATTACCGCTTCACGCGCATCTTTCGCGCCAAGGATGGCGGCCAGGGGCGCGGCGCGGGTTGCACCGGGCGCGGCGCCGATGACATCACCCTGCGCGTGCCGGTTGGCACGGTCATCAAGGAC
>JAJAYN010000196.1 GCA_026786225.1 Burkholderiales bacterium
GATATGCTCCCGCTGTGCCGGATTGCGGTGTGCCAGCAAGAATGCCGGCTGCCGATAGCGACACGCCAGCCGGTAGGGTGCCGGTTGCGGCAAATGCCAGAGGAGGCGTACCTGTCGCGGTTACATTGAAGGTACTTGCTGCGGCCACCGTGAAGGTGGTTGTTGCCGCGCTGGTAATTAACGGTGTATTGACAAGGTTTAACGTAAGAGTGGGTAGAGCCGCCCCGGAATTACCTGCTTCACCGCACGTGGGGTCCGGTGGTACTCTCACGTCAATGCTGAATTCGGAGGCTGGTGCGAGGCCGATGACGTAAGTGGAATTTGTCGCGGTTGACTGAGGCTGGAACGTAAACGTAGCAAGGAGTTGATTTAATGCGGGCGGAAACGAAGTTCCACCACTTGCGATCGTTCCCCCAAAATCATTTGGGTTGGCTGCGGGTGGATTCGTGATCGGGAACGGCGAATTCGCCGGTGAAAATGGATTGGAAAATGCCGTGGCATCCGGGTAATTTGCTGCCAGCGTGCGGTTGGTCACACGAAATGCACCGCTCTCGCCGGCGGTCGCAGCTAGAAGTACCGCACTGAAGCCACAGCCCCTTTCTGTGGCCAGGGTGGTCGAGACGCAAAGTGAAACCTGAATCGGCGCACCGCCAGGGCTGAAGCTTGCGACGGGTGCGTTACCACAGGTTGCACCAGTTGACCAGCTAAGCGTCACCGCCGCGTCAGCTGGACTGGCCAACAAGGTCGCTGCAAACAGGGCGGCTGACAACATCTGCGTGGATTTAATAAAATTCATTTTCTCTCGTTACCTATTACTTGCTTGTCACGACTAACGGCGTCTCAGCGAGTGTGCAAAACCATGGAATTAGTCTAGCACCTCGCTATTGCTGTAACAACCGTGGCGCCTTTAATGGTGGCCGTGACTAACAGGAATTGCCGGTTGCACGCCAGAACTTCAACCTGTCCCCTCACATGTCCAAAACTTATGTTGCAGTTCATCGCTGCTACCTATGATAGACATCTGCCGCAGACAGGCTATCCTTAATTTGCAATGGCGACGCATTTTTTAGTCGCCATGTGACGTTTTTCACAAATTTGCAGCTGCGCGTTGCATAGTCCGCTGCGAAGCTTCTTCGGTTTGTCGTCGACCTCGTACTTAGGGCAACACTGTTCCGGAGCGGGACTTAAGCAGCAAGACATCCGAAGCGCTGATGCTCCCGTTGGTGTTAATGTCAAACTTGTAGTTCGACGCACTGGTTGTCCGGCCTGATCTCGCTTTGACGCGGTTGACGTCACTGGCACTGACTACGCGAGAATTGGTCACATCGCCCAACAGAAAACCAAGCGAAATGGAATAGGCCTGCGTTGAACCGTTGACGCCGCTGATCGAGACGGATACTCGCGTTGCGTCGGCAATGTTCGGGATCGTCACGATGACTTCCGTACCGGACCAGGCCACCGTTGCAGGCAACTGAACATTCGCTGTGTTTACGACGGTGGCCACGACACCTGCACCGACAGTATTGTTGAACTTGAACACGACGCTATGACTGCCTGCTGAGCCTATGCTACGGGGCTCGACCGTGACCGGTCCACTGATGGCAGTAGCCGAATCGATAGATAGATCAAATACACCCGCGAGACCGTGTGTTTTTCGCGATACCACATCGATGAGCGTCAACAATGCCAAGGACGATGGAATGACAGCGGCTGTTGCCGATGCGTTGCTCGTCCCAAGCGCATTGGTCGCAGACACTGCGCAGTTATAAAGGGCACGGTTAAGCAGGTTGTTGACGACGATCGGCGAGTGGCTTCCGGTACCCGTTACGGTACCCGGGACGCACGTAGCGGTATAACCAGTGATCGGTAAACCGCCGTCAGATATTGGGGGCAAGAAGCCGATGAATGCCTGCGTGTTACCCGGTGTGGCCGCACCAATGCTTGGCGCTCCTGGGCCGGTCGCAAAAGGCGTTACCAGTACGGACGCAGAACTGCCGCTGGAACCGTAGATATTGCTTGCCGCGACTGCACAATTGTATTCAACACCATTGACGAGGCCGTCAACAATGACAGGTGACGCGCTATTGCTGCCAGTGATTGCGCCTGGGTTACAGGTGGACGTATAGCCTGTTATCGGTGCGCTGCCAGGGCTGATCGGTGGTGTCAGGCCAACACTGGCAAGTCCATTGCCCGGGACGGCGGAACCGATGACAGGCGGTCCGGGCACAGCGCCGACAATAGTGATCGAAAAAGGTTGTTGCGCAAACGGGGGGAAATCGTTGAACGCCCTGATAAAGCCTGTGAACGTTCCGAGGCGACTCGGAATACCGGAAATATTGCCCGTGACGGTGTTGAGTATCAGTCCATCGGGTAAGGTCGCAGCCAGCAAGGCGTACGCAATCGGCGCGCCGCCGCTTGCGATCAACTTATATGAGTAAGGGACATTCAGGAAGCCGCCTGGCGGCGGCGCACTTTGGATCGCAGGCGGTCCTGCCAGTGGTAAGACGACACTATCGATCCATGCAGCATCTGCGCCTCCTGCACCCGCGCCGTCCTTTTCGTAAGACCACGTAATCGTATGTATTCCTGCGGTGATGAGGTGGTTGACTATCCCCCAGGCCATTTCGCCGGACGCGCCCAGCCCGCCAAAGCTTGCACAGGTGCCGCCAATCAATCTCTCAGTGCCGTCGATGAAAAAGCGTAGACAGTCACTTCCATTCTGGCTCGAGACCCGACGAGCAAAACTGATCGTGCCGTCAGTAAAATTTCCGGTGAAATGGATCTTCGCACTACCGCCATCTGCCGTTGGATTTGATTTAAGGCTACATGCGGGACCGAAAAATGAGTCGCTCGTGACGGACCAACCGGGAGGATCAATTGTCCAGCCGGTCAGTGGTATAGAGCACCCTGCAGGAAAACTGTCGGTTTCGGCATCGAGGACGGTTACCGTGGCTATCACGACGGTTCCACCGGGAACACCGACAGAAACGCCACCCGCCGGATTGTCCAGAAGCACCGCAAAGGTTTTGGGGCCGTCAAGTACACCATCTTGCAGTATAGGAATCGTGATCGATTTGGGTCCACTTTCACCATTTGCCCAAGTGAGGACGCCGCTTGCTGCAGTGTAGTCAGTTCCGGCTACCGCTGTGACACTCAATGTTGAAAAGCGTACAGACACTGCGCCGCCCGTACCTGCGTGTCTGGCAGCAGAAAGCGTGATTGAGCTGGCAGATTCACTTACCGAATAGCTGGCGGGCAAAAATATTACGGTACCGGCACCAGCGAAATCAACGGACGCGCGAAAGTTAGCTGTGGTCTCACGGGTGTCGTTGAGTGCGCGACCTTCTTGCGAATTTCCGTTACCGGTTGCGGCGCCTCCAAACAAGACGGCCGGGTTGGAAAAATAGGGAATGCGCTCGCACCTGAGTACGGGTGATTGCGCATCGCACTGCGCGCTAATCGCCATCACGCTACGAAACTGATTCCTTAGGTCAACGTAGCCATGTGCGTAGTTGATGGGGGTAGGAATGGTACTGCCTTCCGGGGTAACCGTCGTGCCCGAGTTGCCATCGAACTCATCGTGCTGCAAGCCCATATTGTGACCAAGTTCATGGGCAAAGCTCAGGTTGCTCGTGGCGCAATTTCGTTCGACGACATTAAATCCCTGTGCCGCAAAATTTGCGGCTTCATTGAGCATCAGATTTGCCAGCCCACAACCACCCGAGTAGTTCCCCCACAAACTCACTAAATCAGCGCCATACAGATCGCGCAGTAAATGCACTTCATCCATGAAGCCATCGGTGGTAGCCTGAAGGCGCGCAAGGTCTGTGACGAAATCCACTTCGGCATAATTGACCTCACCTGCATATACCAGACGCACGCGCTGTCTCACCTGGCTATTGGCATAGGCGTTGTTGGTTTCGGCGACGCCAAGGTTTACCAAAGCATTCATCGCCGCCGTGCCACCTTGCGAGATGCGAGCAGCCGGGGTGTATACAACCATCACGTCAATCAGTGAGCCATCGTCATTGGTAGCCGTTATGGCCGTTTCAACCACGACGCGGTCTTTGACGCTATTCGCAATGGCTTTTGAGGGTCCCGCCTTGGGAATTTCGACATGATCAGGCGGTAGTGCTGACGCATCGATTTGGCGCATCACATGGCTTGACTCGCCGAAATTCCTGATCTGATACTTGTGGCCGAGAAAATCGATATTGCCGGCCAGCACACCATCTTCTTCGACGATCACAACGCTACTGAAGGCAGCACCCGACACGGTACCAATGTACGCGGTAGCGCGACGGCCGACAAGTTCGGTACGCGTAATTTTTACCAGCAGGCTCGTATCTTCAAAAAGCTCGATACGAATAGTCTGCGGTTGTTCGGCTGTTACAGATTTATGCAGGCTACGTAATAC
>JAJAYN010000197.1 GCA_026786225.1 Burkholderiales bacterium
AGGAGCTTGTCAGGAATCCGCTGATCCTGGCAACGGTTGGCGGCGTGCTCTACTCACTCTCAGGATTTCCGCTGCCCGAAGTGGCGCAGATGTTGATTTCGCGTATGGGTGCGGCGTCCCTTGCTTGTGGCTTGCTTTGTGTCGGCGCAGCGTTGGAGTTGACGAGTGTCGGAAAGAATGCCGGTCTGATTGGCTATTTCACGGCGGTTAAGCTGATCGCTATGCCAGTCGCTGCGATTTTTTCGGTGCGAGCGCTAGGCGTGACGGGCGTGTATTTCGATATGGTGGTGTTGCTTGCAGCACTTCCTACCGCCACGTCGGCGTATGTATTGGCAGTAAGAATGGGCGGTGACGGTCAATTAGTTGCGCAAGGTGTCACTATAAGTACATTGGCAGGCATGCTGGCGATACCGTTCTGGTTGAGTGTGAGTCGAACTTATTGAGGTGATTAAAATGCGTCTGGATGATGAGCGGGAAAGCGACAACTTTGAAGACCGGCGCGGCTCCGGTGGCTTGCGAACTGCTGGCGGCGTTGGCATCGGCACCGTCGTGATCGCGTTAGTCGCCAGCTATTTTTTCGGCATTGATCCTTCGACCATTCTCGGTATGGGCGAAGCGGTACAGTCGACCGCAAGCCAAGCGCCTGCCAAGCCTATCGATCCCGCGACCGACCCCGACGCCGCTCTGAAAACAGAAATGCGGAAAGTGCTCTCCAAGACCGAAGACACGTGGGCGCAGTTATTCAGCCAGATGGGCGCGAAATATCAACCACCGAAGCTTGTCGCGTTTACTGGCCGAACGAACACCGCATGTGGTACTGGCCAGGCCGCGATGGGGCCGTTTTATTGTCCTGGTGATCAAAAAGTGTATCTGGATATGGCATTTTTTCGCGAGATGGAAAAGCGATTTCGCATTGGCGGTGACTTTGCGCGCGCCTATGTAATTGCTCATGAGATTGGCCATCATGTGCAAAAACTCACCGGCGTTTCGGATAAAACCGATGCGATGCGGCAACGACTTTCCGAGAAAGAGTTCAATAAAGTCTCCGTGCGGGTTGAATTGCAGGCCGATTGCTACGCGGGTGCGTGGGCGTACCACGCAAACCGAGCCAAACCGTTCCTTGATCCGCAGGACATCGACGAAGCGCTTAAGGCGGCCAACGCCATCGGCGATGACATGCTGCAGAAACAATCGCGCGGCGTGGTGGTGCCAGATTCGTTTACACACGGCAGTTCCGCACAACGTACGCGTTGGTTCAAGACCGGATTCGAAACGGGCAATTTAAAAGCTTGCGACACGTTTGCGGCGAGAGATTTGTAGTTCCCGATGCGAAATGAAAAACGGCACGCCATAGCGTGCCGTTTTTGTTTGCAGCCGAAGACAAACTTATTCGCCTTTGGTCTGCGTCGAAACGTAATCGAGTTTCTCTTTGATACGTGCCGACTTGCCTGAACGATCGCGCAGATAATAAAGCTTGGCGCGGCGTACGTCACCACGGCGTTTTACTTCGATCGATGCGATGGTAGGCGCATACGATTGGAACGTACGCTCCACGCCTTCGCCGGAAGAAATTTTCCTGACGATAAAGGAGGAATTAAGGCCACGATTGCGCTTGGCAATCACGACGCCTTCAAAAGCCTGCACGCGCTTCCTCTCGCCTTCGATCACATTCACATTCACGATGACCGTATCGCCAGGGGCGAATGCGGGAATCGTCTTGTTCAGACGGGCCATCTCTTCTTTTTCCAGCGTTTCAATCAGATTCATTTCGTTTCCTTTCATGTTTGCGGCTGAAGGATTTTCTTCACGCCTGTCGCATAGAGCAACCGATCAGGGTTGGTGTGCGCGTTTTGTTATGACTACTTTTTACTGCCTTGCTGCTGCTCCTGCCCGATCTCATCAAGCAGTTTCAAATCCTGTTTGCCCCACGACTTGCCTTCCAACAAATCGGCGCGTCGTTCAGTCGTGCGCTTCAACGCTTCCTTCCGTCGCCACGCGTCGATCTTCGCGTGGTCGCCGCTCATCAACGTCGCTGGCACCGCTACGCCATTCCAAACTTCCGGACGCGTGTAATGCGGGTGATCCAACAAGCCATCTCGGGTCGGCGAAAACGAATCCTCGACCGCCGATTGTCCGTCGCCCAGCACACCGGGTAACAACCTCACCGTCGCATCGATGATCACCATCGCGGCCAGCTCACCACCAGACAGTACGTAATCACCAATCGATACTTCCAGATCCACCCGCGCTTCAATCAATCGCTCGTCGATGCCTTCGTACCGGCCACACAAAAATACCAGCCCATCTTCTGCCGCCAATTCACGGATGCCTGCGTCCGTCATCGGCCTGACTTGCGGTGTCAGGTAAACCACTTTGGGTTTCGTCACACCGTTGGCCACTTGCTTCTCTATGGCTGCATCCAGCGCCGCGTTCAACGGCTCCGCCATCATCACCATCCCGGGGCCGCCACCATAGGGCCGGTCGTCGATGGTTTTGTACGCGTTTACGGCAAAGTCACGTGGGTTCCATCATTCAAGTTCCCACGCTTTTTCATCCAGCCCACGACGGGTCACGCCAAAATCTGCCACTGCGTCGAACATCTCCGGAAACAGGGTGATGACGCTGTATTTTTTCGTCACCGGCTCCGTCACTGAAAGTCCTGCGTCCAATTGACCGTGATCAGCTTGGCTTCACGATCCACCTTCAAAATCACTTCGTCCACGTAAGGGATCAATATTTCCTCTGTCCCCAGCTTCACAACCAGCACATCGTTGGCACCGGTCTCCAGCAGCGTTTCAACCTTGCCGAACTTTTCGCCTACCGTGTTCACCACATCGCAGCCGATCAAATCAAACCAGAATACTTCGCCTTCAGCCGCTTCTTCGAGTGCATTCCGGGGAATGCCGATGTCACGTTTCGCAAGGTTCTCTGCAGCGGTTCGGTCATCGCAGCCTTTAAGCTTGGCAACGACACCTTTGACATTCACCGCAAAATCTTCCAGCTCAAACTCTTCCCAACCCTTGCTGCCCCTCAAAAGCGAGGACGCATACGCATCGAGGCTATCGGGGGACTGGGTAAAGGTGTGCAGTTTGAGCCAGCCCTTGATGCCGAACGCACCGGCGACTCGCGCCATAACGACGACGTCTTCCATTTTCTAAACTTAACCTTAGGCAGTTCTATTTAGCGGCAACTGCCGCGCAGAACTAAACTGCAGCAACGACTTTCTTGCCGTGCTTGCGGACCAGGCGCATCACGGTATCGGACGCTTGCGCGCCTTTGCCCTGCCAATAGGTGAGGCGATCCATCGCGATACGGACAGCTTCTTCGCCTTCTTTGGCCAGCGGGTTGTAAAAACCCACGCGCTCGACGAAACGACCATCACGCGGATTGCGTGAGTCAGCAACGACGATATTGTAGAAAGGGCGATTTTTCGCGCCACCGCGCGACAAGCGAATAACGACCATTGTGTTTCTCCTGTTTGGCTGTGAGCCGGGTTTGACCCTGAGCCATTTGAACAATCCGTTGATAACGGATAACGGGCCGATTGAGAACCGGTAACTCTTCCCTGCCTGAGCAGGAAAGCCTTGAATTATAAGCGGAAAGCGATCTACGGCGCAAGGTGGAGGAGGGGGTTTTTACAGCGGAGCGAAGGCCCCGTCACCATGGAAATGGAAACACTAGCATTGGCGGGGTGTTTCGCAGCATTTGTGCCTGAAAGCCGCGCGGGTGCTAGAGTCTGGTGAAATTATTGAATATTTTCTGTGCCATTGGCAGAAATGGCCGCGCGCGCAGTTCCAAACACCCACAAACAACGAAACACCCCGAAACTCCTGATACGCTCAACGGTCAAGACAATGCACTCATAACCGAAAACATGCTCAGCTATCGCCACGCCTTTCACGCCGGTAATCACGCCGACGTTTTGAAGCATTTTTTGCTGGTTGAACTGATTCGCTATTTCAGTCTAAAGGAAACGCCGTTCTGGTATATCGACACGCATGCGGGCGCGGGCGTGTACGCACTCGATATTGGCTATGCGACGAAGCTTTCTGAGCACGTTGACGGCATCGGTCGCCTGTGGAACCGGCAGGACTTGCCCGCGCCATTGGCCGATTACATCAACATCGTGCGCGAACTCAATCCTGACGGCAAATTGCGAGCATACCCAGGCTCACCGTGGATTGCGCAACGTCTCCTGCGTTCGCAGGACCGATTACGCCTGTTCGAACTACACAACAGTGACAGCGCATTACTTCAGGACAACTTTCGTGCATTGGGTGCATCTGCGCAACGCCGCACCATCATTGCGCCAACCGATGGTTTTGCCGGCCTCAAGGCAATATTGCCACCCTTATCGCGGCGTGGCGTGACGCTGATCGATCCATCTTTTGAGGATAAAGGCGACTACAGCGCCGTGGTGCTCGCACTAAAGGATGCGCTGACCCGATTCGCCACCGGCACCTACATGCTCTGGTATCCGCAGTTGTCGCGCGCCGATAGCCAGCGCCTGCCAACCATCCTGAAAAGCCTGCCCGTAAAAAGCTGGCTGCATGTAACACTGTCCGTCAACGCGCCTGCGGAGGATGGGTTTGGCATGCGCGGCAGCGGGTTATTCATCCTCAATCCGCCGTGGACGCTGCACAAGACACTCCAGGAAGTCATGCCTTATCTGGTAAAAGCGTTGGGGCGGGATGCCAATGCGGGTTATGTGCTTGAGCAGCACACGTAATCCAGCACAGCGCACATAGCCGCGATATTTCAGCCGGTACGCGTGGCAAATATCGTCAGCGCCTGTCCGTCGTGCTGCACTTGATCAAACCCAAGCCAGCCAGCGCGTTCAAAGGTGCCGATGGCGGAATGTGTCGCTGCATAAAGTCTGGGAATTTGCAGCCGTTTCGCGTGGTCGCAGGCGGCGCGAATCAATGCGTCTGCGACGCCCTCCCCCCGAAAAGGCGTGTGCACGTACAAGCCGCGTAACCACGGGCTTGCGTGTGGATACGGCTCGAATGGATCATCCCTGATTGAACACGCGCCCAACAGCGTTGAAGCTTTGTCGAATGCCGCCAGCGCCAGAGGCAGGCGATCACGGTTGGCAGCATTGCGAAAATCGGTCTCAATTTCTTCGGGCGGTGTATCGCCAAAC
The DNA here is from genome assembly GCA_026786225.1 of Burkholderiales bacterium. Taxonomy (GTDB): domain Bacteria; phylum Pseudomonadota; class Gammaproteobacteria; order Burkholderiales; family Usitatibacteraceae; genus UKL13-2. Next base: position 5,144 of record JAJAYN010000197.1, read on the forward strand.
CAACCAGCCCATTCACTCTTGTACCAGCCGGCGATGGCTGGAATGGATGCCTGCGCGTCGGCGAGCAATCGAACGATTGCCACTTCAGTCATGCGTATTGCTGCGCAATACGGCGATGACGCGATTGGCTACGGCCAATAATTTTTCATCCTGCAAGCGCGCGCCAACGAGTTGAAGGCCGAGCGGCATGCGTTTCTTGCTGCGATAGACCGGGATATTAATAGCAGGCAATTGCAGGGTGCTCGCGAGCCGATTGAAGACCGGATCGCCGGTGGATGCC
>JAJAYN010000198.1 GCA_026786225.1 Burkholderiales bacterium
GAACCTAATTTCTCCATTGTCAATGAAACGGGGCGCCAATTTGATTCCCTGAGACTCGCGGTGCAACCACAAAAACGCCGACGCTGTGGTCGGCTCTTTCTATGGTTCAAAGCGAAGCGCTTACTTTGTCTTCAGCACTGCTTCGATCATGGTTTTAAGTTCGGCATCTGTCGGGGCAGCGTTTGGCGGCATTGGGTTTTGTCCCCATACGCCCATTCCACCTTTGCGGACCTTCTCGCTCAGTTTTTTTACCGCGTCCTTGTCAGCCTTGTATTTCGCGGCGACTTCCTTATAGGACGGGCCTAGAAGCTTTTTGTCGTCTGCATGGCAGGCGGTGCAGCCGTATTTTTTGTGTAATTCATCGACCGCAAGCGCGTTCCCCATCGTGACCAGCGCACTACATGCGACGACAAATATAGAAATCAGTTTTTTCATATGCTCTCCAGAAAGTTTTAATGCGGCTAGATACTTTGACTAATTGTCCAAATACTCCAACGCTCGCAAGTTTCGGCATCTATGTGCGACGTTGTCAACGAAAAACGGCAAAATTGCAGCTTTTATGTGCACATGAGGCTCATGCGACGGCCTGCCTGCCTGCTGAAGACAGTTAACGCTGTGGCAAACAAACGCGTTGACCGTTGACGTCAGCGCTTGCCCACTGCCATTGGAACTGAACGTCCGCACACAGTTACAAGTATGGCGGCAGACTTTGTGCTAATTTGTTGGGGATATTCTTTCGCTATAGGAGCTTAATATGCCACTAGCCGTTGCTTTCGTGATAATTTTTTTGATGTGGATTCTCGATATCCCTCCAGTGGGCAGTTGGAAGTGGTATTGGGTAATGCTGCCGTTCGGGTTACTCATGCTTTGGTGGAACGTCATTACCCCCATGATCGGCTGGGACAAGAAAATGGCCGAGAGAAAAATGGCGGCAGATGCGAAAGAAGCGGAAGAAACGAAGCGAAAAACCCGCGGCTTTTAACGGCTCGGCGCTATCGCCGCCTCAACGGCCAACCCGATCGATTGAAGGCGCTCATCTCCCATGGATTCGCCAACGACCATCAATCCCACTGGCGCGTCGCCGCGGCGATGACAGGGCAATGACCAGCAGGGTCGATCCAGCACATTGAACGGCGCGCAGTTGCGCAGCAACAAGCCGTTGGTTTGGAGGAAAAACGCTTCGGACGACTCCATTTCCGCGATCGTTGGCGCGATGATTGGAACGGTTGGCGCCAGCAACGCATCAAAACGCGCGGTTGTGACGTTGGCTAATGCGATCAGCGCCCGCCGCAAAAGCAGCAGGTCAACATAGTCGGCAGCGTTTATCCCGGCTCCCAGCAACAGCCGTTTGGCGACCCGTGGATCAAACTGGTCTAGATGAGTCGCCAGGCGCATGCGGTGCAGCGCATAGGCTTCCACGGCTGAAAAATTGGCTTTTTTCCTGCCGTCTGCTTCTTGTTGCAGTGCCGGGAAATCGAATTCCTCAATTGTGGCACCTGCCGCAGAGAGCGTGGTGAGTGCGCGCGCGAATGCTTGCGCCACCTGCGGCGCGAGGCCGTCAAGCAGGATGGTTGTCGGGACACCAAACCGCATGCCTTTCAGCGACGAGGTCGCCACGGTCTTTGCGGCGCCACCAGCCATGATCTGGTCAAGCCATACGCAACAGGCGGCGGAACGTCCAAGTGGTCCAATTGAATCGCGGCTGAAGGAAAGGGGAAACGCACCCGCAAGTGGTATGCGCGCTTGCGTCGGTTTGAACCCGACGATTCCGCAGAGCGCGGCTGGAATACGTACGGAGCCGCCGGTATCGGATCCGATCGTTGCCGCCGCCATATCATCCGTCACGCTTATCGCGCCGCCTGACGTGGAACCGCCGGGGATGCGCCCGATGCCGCGATCCCAGCTGTTCATTGGCGTACCGTAATGCGCGTTCATTCCGTGCGCGCCGTAGGCAAATTCAGTCATGTTGGTACGGCCGACGATGACGACACCTGCAGCGCGCAATCGTGCGATGGCTGGTGCATCGGATGTTGCAGGTGGCGCATACGTGAGCACTTTGGAACCGGCGCGCGTTACTTCTCCCTGGACGTCGAAAAGATCCTTGATCGAGATTGGGATGCCCGCAATTGCCGACGCGATCTGCCCCTTGCCGCGCGCGATATCGCTTGCGCGCGCCGCTTCCAGTGCCACGTCGGCATAAACGGTGATGAATGCACGCGCGCCCTCACCCGCAGGCGAGGCTATGTTTTCGAGACAGGTGTGAACAATTTTTTCGGATGTCGTCTTGCCAAGTGCAAGATCGCGCGACAGTTCGGGCAGGGTTCTCATTGCGGGGACGTATGGCCAAGCGGACGGAATCTGTCGATTATCACTCTGAACGTCCCCGGGCATTTTGCAGTAAGACTGCAAACCGCTATTCTGCACCAGCCAGGCCGGTACGACACCAAACGTTTTAGTAGAACGCGTGGGCGGGTCCGATCCGCGCCCGATTCGAATCAGCTAGCGCTTTACGAGCGCCAGACGCCCGGACACCTGCGAGCACAAATTATTCTGTCCTGTGAATCTGCCGGTGATACCTGAGGGATTGGCTTCGATTTCGACCATCTGGTACGAGCCGGTGCGACCAGGGCAACTAAAGCCGCCGCTCGACGAGCCCATACGCCCACTTTGGCGATAGTTACCCGTATATTCACAAATTGTGCCACTTTCATTGGTTGTCATTGAGAACGTGGTTGTCGTGTTGTTAATTGCAACGCCTACGACACTTTCCACAGTGACATTGTTGGCCGCAGTCGCGCAGCCGGATGATGCCTGTCTGAAAATGCCTGCGTAACCACCAGTGAGATCATTGTTTCGAAACGTTTGGCGCGTGAGTGCCTTGGTCACATTTGTGCTGTCCACGTTGTACGTCATTGTTGCTGAATCAATAAAAGCGGTAAAGGTAACGTTGCCGGCTTGCCGGATCGTGACCAGATTTGGATTGAACGGGACACCTATCCAGGGGCCCTGTGTCTCATATAGCGGGCCTGAAAAAATCAGCGCACCTGAAGCCGATTGGGAGACGTAGGTGGCTTGCCCGGTGTAAAAGGTAGCGCGGCTATCAGCGGCGTATACAAAAAATGTCAGGAACACTACTTCTCGCTGGTGGGTCGCGGTCACGCCCCAGCCGGACTCGTTTTCGTTCCACCATAAATCAGTGAGATCAGTCGTGAACGTGTTTGCGAATGCGAATGGAGAGAACAGGCAAAGCGAAAGAAGACATGCGACGATTCTTTTCATTTCAACATCCCAATTTTTTGTGAGCGATAGAGTTGCCAGAAATTGCTGGCTGACCGCAGTCTCTCGTGACCGGGACGGACTGTCACCCGTCAACTGTCTTGAAAGCTTGTAGGACAATTGCCCTATAGCCGTGTGGAGAGGGTTGAAACGGCGGTTTCCCGGCAAAGCTGGCCATCAGGTCCATGGGCCGGGTTGGCACAAAGTCAAATTCAAACCCTACCCGCACAGGTGGGTTGTGTCCGGACGCAACTGATTACGATGCAGTTGTCTGCCGCCGGCTTATCGTGCCCGCCCGCGGTCAGGCATCACTCCCCTCCGAGGGTGATCGTGTTTGCCGCCGGATTCGTCCGGCGGCTTTTTCTTGGCCGGATGAGAGCCGCACCAGTATTAGACTTTTCCTTACAAGTAAACGACCGTGCCGCGCGCGATCAGGCGCTCTACCCAGCCCGGCACCATCTCCAATCGACACCAGCGCAAATCGAGTTTTTCCAGTGCCGGCATGTCGGCAATGCTGTCGGGCAGCAATCGCAAGGGATTGGCGCGCAGGTCGAGATGGGTGAGTTGACGCAAGTCCCCCATTGCACGCGGCAGCGTGGTGATGGCGTTATTGCGCAGGTTTAGTCGGCGAAGCTGCGCCAGATTGCCGATAGATGATGGCAGCGTGGTCAATTTGTTGTCGGCGAGATCCAGTTCGCGCAGATTGGACAAGTTACCGATACTTGCTGGCAGAAACGACAGGTGGTTTTGCTGCGCGTGAAATTCCGTCAACTGCGCGAGGGCACAAATGGAATCGGGCAGCGTTGCGAGCTGATTGCGGTAGACCCGCAACTCAATCAATCCTTTCATATCGCCGATGCTGCCATGCAGCGCGATCAGCTGATTGTCACTCACATTGAGATAAGCAAGCCGCGTGAGATTACCCAGTGTTTCCGGCACCGCGTGAAGCAGGTTGTTGCTAAGGTACAGGTAGTCGGAAATTGCCGTCAACCTGCCGATCGCATCGGGCAATGCAGCCAGCCTGTTGTGGCCAAGATCAAGCATGCGCAGCTTGCTGAGGCTGCCGATTGCATCAGGCAGCCAGGCGATGTTGTTGTCACCCAGGTTTAGCGATGTGAGCGCCGTGAGTGTCCAGAGCTCATCCGGCAATTCGGTCAACGCATTCTGGAACAGGCTAAGTGAGTCAATGCGCTTGTCGCGCAATACATCCGCGGGAATACTGGCCAGTTTGCGCTTGTCCAGTTGCATGCTGCGCGTTGCGTTCCCCATGCCCGGCATGCATCCGCCTCAATTCAGCAGGGCATTCATGTGACGCAGTCGCGCCGCGACCGAGCGCAGCATGGTCAGGCCTACTGCTGGTTCGGCTTTTACCAGTGCGATGAGTGCGGCACGATTGATGGCTAGCAGTGCGCTTTCGGTTTCGGCGGTGGCACTTGCGGTACGCGGCGATTGATCCACCAGTGCCATCTCGCCGAATGTGCCACCGGCCGAGATACTTTCCACGACCTTGCCCTTGATGGAAATCGCCACGCGGCCATCGAGCACGATGTACATGTTGGTGCCGGTGTCGCCTTCGTTCATGATTGCCTTGCCTGCCTGGTAGCGCATGGTGGTTGCGCGTTCCAGCTTCTGCTCCAGGCTCGCCAATGCGGCAC
>JAJAYN010000199.1 GCA_026786225.1 Burkholderiales bacterium
CATCACATGGCTGCGGAATTGTTCAAGCGTCTCGCTGGCATCGAAATGGTCCATGTACCGTACAAAGGTGTAGGTCCGATGATGCAGGATCTGCTCGGTGGACAAGTGGATCTTTGCTTTGACTCCCTGAGTTCATCGTCGCCGCAAATCAAGGCCGGAAAATTGATCGCATTGGCCATCACAAGTGCGACACGTTCACCGGCCTTCCCGGATTTGCCGACGATGGCCGAAGTTGGCTACAAAGGCTTTGAGGTGACAACGTGGTACGCGCTTTGGGGCATCAAAGGCACGCCACAGCCCATCATCGACAAAATGTACGCGGAAACAGCCAAGGCGCTGAACGATCCGGATATCCGGAAAATTTGGGAAACGCAGGGTGCCACAGTAGGCGGAATGCCGCCAAAAGAGTTCGCGACGTTTATCAGTGGCGAAATCGCCAAGTGGGCCAAGGTCGTGAAAGAGTCCAATATCAAGATTGATGGCTGATATTCATCGCAAACGCCAGCACTGGCGGGCATTACAGGCAGAAAATGTCTCAAGAACCCCGCCAATACTGGTTTTTCAATATCAGGGGACTTCTAAAAACCGCCGTTCGTGCTGAGGTATCGAAGCACATCCGAGCTAAGTCGTTGATTATTCATGTGCCGTAAGGCCCTTCGATACCTCAGGGCGAACGGGAAAGAGGTTATTAGAAGTTCCCATCAATCCTGCTTGAACAAATGATAGTACTGCCGGGAAACCGGCAGCGTTTCTTTGTGACCCTTCAGGTGAATGATCAGCTTCTCCGGCGCTTCACGTACCGCGCGATCAATCGCATGCGCGTTGACGATCACGCCGCGGTGAACCTGCCAGAAAACTTCATCGTCCAGCCCTTCCACCAGCTCCTTCAGCGGTGAACGCATCAGGGCTTCGTTATCTTTCATGACGATGCGTGTGTACTTGGTGTCGGATTGGAAGAACAGCACGGTACTCACATCGATCAAGCGCGTCTGATTGCCCAATGACGCGCGAATCCATTTGAGCTTTGCCGGTTTGTTTTCCACTGGCTTGCTACCTTGATTCAATAATTGCGCCAGCAGCCCGGTCAGGTCTGCAGGTTTCGCCTCGAGGCGTTTCTTCAAGCGGGCAACTGCTGCACCAAGTCGATCAAGTTCGACCGGCTTCAACAGGTAGTCCACCGCACCGTTCTGAAACGCCTTCACCGCGTATTCGTCGTACGCGGTGATAAACACGACGTGCGCCGCATCGCCGATCTCAGCTGCAACTTCCAGTCCAGTCTTGCCGGGCATACGAATATCGAGAAACGCAACGTCAGGATGATGGGTGTTCCAGAGTTTGAGCGCTTCGATGCCATTCTTGGCGACGCAAGTCACCTCCAGCTCGGGCCATACCTCTTTTAGCGCCGCAAGCAGGCGTTCGCGCATCAGGGGTTCGTCTTCGGCGATCAGGGCTGTAGTCATGTCTCACTCCATTTCAATTTTGTTCATGCGCGACGGTTTGTGTTTTTTTCAACTCAGCGTTCAACGGTAAATCAATAACAGCCACAAACCCGTGCGGGACATTTTCGGACACAATCAAGCGTGCGTGACTCGCGTAAAGCGCGCGCAGGCGCTGACGTATATTGTCCAAGCCAAAACCGCCGCCTGCAGTTGCTGTGCCGTGACCGATGCCCAAGCCGGTATCGCTGACAGTCAACACCAGGCGTTCGTTTTCCAATCGGGCCATCACGCTGATTCTGCCGCCATCAGGGTTTGGCTCCAGACCGTGCTTGATCGCGTTTTCCACCAGCGAAATTAACATAGCCGGGGGCATGATGATCCCACCCAGAGATTCGGGCAAATCGAGTTCGAACGTAAGCCGATCCTGCATGCGCGTTTTCATGATCAGCAAGTAAGCATCTATTGCCTTAAACTCGCGCGCCAGCGTGGTGGAGTCCTCACGAAGGCTGGCAAGGCCTGCGCGCAAAAACGTGATGAGCTGTGCCGTGAGTAACGCCGCTTCGGGTGCCTTGTGATCGGCCAATTGCTGAACGGAAGCAAGCGTATTGAACAGGAAGTGCGGCTCGACTTGTGCCTGCATCAGTTTTAAACGGGCGTCCGCCAACTGCCGCCCCATGCGCTCTTGTTGCGTCTGCCGCTCCAGTTGCTGGTTGCGTCGCTGCAATTGGCCGCGTCTGTATTGCACGATGCTGACCATCAGTGCCGCGTAGACCAGCCCAGCGATCAACCCGCCCACCAGAATCTTGGGTGCAATGACCGCAAATTGATCGGCCACATCGCCCAGCGTCTTCATCTGCGCAACTTTGGCGCCAAGGCCGCCAACGATGGCACCCACCAACCCGATGCCCACCAGCAGCACCAGGCTGCGTGCACCGGTCTTGAATTTCGAGGGGCCAAACCACGCACCAGTAACGGCCACGATGATCGACAGCAACATGACGCCGCTCAATGCCAGCGCGCCCCACCAGCCGATTCTGGTCGAAAACACCTTCGCGAGAATGGCCATAGTGAGCCAAAGGACGACAATGATCGATGCATAAAGCCAAGGGCGTTTGTGGAACGCCGCGTCGAAAGCCAGCACATCGGCACGTTCCTCCGGTGCCACTTTGGCGAGGCTCTTTGCTTCGAGGCGGTCGTACCACGTCTTGAGAGGTTTAAGGATAGACATAGCGATATTCAAGTTGCTGGCAGAATAGCCAACATCGCGTTAGCCATCAATGTTTGAGCGATGAATGGCGATTCGGCCGGACGAAAAGCGATTCGACGGGTCAACCTGAACAAGGTACACAGTGTGTAAACTTGTCGAAAACATCCAATCATACTGACCGGAGGAAATTGATCATGGCTGACATCTCACTAGAGCGTTCGCATAAGCTTGGCCTGAAGGGTGCGCATGCTGCCGCGAACCAGATGGCCGATAAACTCGCTGAAAAATTCGACCTCAAAGGCACCTGGAGTGGGACCACCCTGAACTTCTCGCGCCCCGGTGTGAACGGCACGCTTGCCGTTTCTGAGACAAACATGAAGCTCGAAGTCACGCTGGGATTCATGCTGAAGATGATGAAAGGCCCGATCGAGCGATCCGTGCATGAACAACTGGAAAGAGTGCTGAAGGAAGCTGCGAAGCCGGAAACCAGGCCGGTTGCCAAAACGACGGCCCCCGCGAAAACACCCGCCGCGAAGAAGCCCGCCGTAAAACCCGCTGCGAAAAAGAAATAACGGCGATTGCGGTTTTCGCCGCAAAAATCATATAACTCGTCGCGACAGGGGCAAGGTTCTTGCGCTTGGTATCCATCAAGGTGCCTTCGGATGCGCCCAGCTTCCATACTTCCATATCGACACTACCAGAGCTGATCATTTCTGCTGCTGGCAGCTAGCGCGCATCCAGGCTAGGCATTCCATTCTTCAATGATCGAAAACGGAGCGGGCTCACCCTGCATTATCCGTTCGATCAACACCCTCTCTCGATAGGCAATGGTTGCCAAAAAGTGATCGGCGCGCTTCATGTGGCGAAACGCGCTGAAACCGGTTTCGAGGAACTGTTGCATCTCGCCCAAGCCAACCATTTGTGCCGGACCGTGCAGCATCTTGAGTGTGGCGAAAAGCAGTGGCTTCTGCACCATGTTGTCGAGTGCTTCACCCACCGCCTGCATCAAGACAATCTGTCGCAACCGATCTTGTTGTCGGTCCACGGCCCGAAAAGCTTTCAGGTAATTCGCTTCGGTCAGCGGTTGCGAAC
>JAJAYN010000200.1 GCA_026786225.1 Burkholderiales bacterium
AATGACTAAACCACTCACCATCACCGAAGCGTCCTGTGCCGACGACTACGATCCGAACGCCATGCCCGTTGCAAAAGCACGGGCCTTCATTCACACCTTCCTGTCACCGGTAAAGGGCTTTGCGCGCCTGCCGATTCGCACCGCACTCGGTCGGGTGTTGAGCGAGGACATTATTTCACCGGTGAATGTACCCGCACATGTCAATTCAGCCATGGATGGCTGGGCGATACGTATGGAGGACCTGGCTAACGATCCGTCAAAAGCCCTCGCCGAGGTCGGCACCAGCTTTGCCGGCCAGCCATTCACGGGCACTGTCGGTCCCGGACACTGCGTGCGTATCTTTACCGGCGGCGTCGTGCCGGAAGGGTGCGACGCGATCGTCATGCAGGAGAAAGCGCAAGCCGACGGCAAGGCCATTACATTCGGGGCGGGCGTTAAGCGCGGTCAAAACGTACGCTACGCAGGAGAAGATTTGAAACAGGGCGCCGTAGCACTGGGCAAAGGCCGCGCCATTCGCCCGGCTGAACTGGGCTTGCTCGCTTCACTGGGCATCGGTGACGTGAGTGTTTATCGACCGTTGCGTGTGGTGTTTTTTTCCACTGGAGACGAGCTCGTTTCCATCGGCTCGCCACTGAATGAGGGCCAGATTTACGATAGTAATCGCTACACACTTCACGGCATGCTCACGCGCATGGGTTGCGAGATAGTAGATATGGGCGTCGTGCGCGATGACCCGGCATTGCTTGAAAAAGCGTTCCATGACGCCAGCGAAATCGGCGATGTGGTGATTACCTCCGGCGGCGTGTCGGTTGGCGAAGCCGATTACGTGAAGCAGCTTCTCACCAAGCTCGGTGAAGTCGTGTTCTGGAAAATCGCCATGAAGCCGGGCCGTCCGCTGGCTTATGGAAAAATCGGCAAGGCGCATTTTTTTGGCCTGCCAGGCAATCCCGTCAGCGTGATGGTGACCTTCTACCAGTTTGTACGCGATGCGCTATTGATCCTGCAGGGCGTCAATCCGCTTCCCGTCCAGCCGCTGCTGAAAGCCGTTTGCACGTCAGCGATCAGGAAAGCGCCGGGGCGCACCGAGTTTCAACGCGGCGTACTTTATCTGGAAGATGGTATTTACAAAGTTCGCACAACCGGCGAACAAGGTTCAGGTATTCTGAAGTCGATGTCAGACGCAAATTGTTTCATCATGCTCCACGATCACGTTGGCAACGTTGATGCGGGCGCAACGGTAGAGGTACAAATTCTGGAAGGAGTGATTTGAGAGATGGAGCCTAAGCGCCGAAAGTTCATCGAGATTTGTGTCGTCGGTGCCACACCGTGCACAGCGATGGCTGCCGCCCCGGTGCCTGCGACTGCCCCAAACACTTCAACACCGCTCGCCGCCAGGAAATACAATCGCGTAAAACTGGTTGATGTAGATGGCAAGGCGATCAAGGCGAAATCACTCAAGCCACATCACAACTACGTATTCAATTACCCCTACGCATCGACGCCCTGCTTCTTGTTGAATCTGGATAAGTCTCTTGCGGATAAAGTAAGTCTGACATCCGAGTCGGGAAGCAACTACGATTGGCCCGGCGGGGTCGGCGTTGCCAAATCCATTGTTGCCTACTCAGCGATTTGCGCGCACAAATTGGCTTATCCAACGTCGCAGATCAGTTTTATCAGCTACCGCCCTAAACCATCCAAGGCCAGCGCTCGCGGACAAGTGATTTCATGTTGTGCCGACAAGAGCGTCTACGACCCATTTCTCGGTGCAAAAGTGATCAGCGGGCCTGCATCCCAGCCGCTGGCCGCCATCCTGCTTGAGCATGATGCAAAAACGGATGAGCTATATGCCGTCGGCATATTCGGTGGCGAAAAATTCAACGAGTTTTTCCAGAAGTATGACTTCAAGCTTTCGATGGAAATGGGCACCAGGGCGAAGGAAATTGTGAGCGCCACAACCAGGCTCAGTGACCTCGCCGCGTATTCCACCCAGACCCCGCAGTGCTGAATGGTTCCGTGGATAGAAACGCCGCGCGACTTCCCGCCGGTCGCGGCTGCACTTACTGAACCCAACGGCTTGTTGTGCGTCGGCGCTGATCTCGCGCCAGAGACCATCATCGCGGCCTATTCGCGCGGCATCTTTCCCTGGTTCTCCGACGGCCAACCCATTCTCTGGTGGAGCCCTGACCCGCGTATGGTGCTTTTCCCGAGCGAATTCAAACGATCAAAATCGTTGGCAAAGACGATCAATCGTGACATCTTCGAGATCCGCGTCGATACCGCTTTCGTTGAAGTAATCGCTGCGTGTTCCGCGCCACGCCAGCAAGGTGGCGGCACCTGGATTGTTCCTGAAATGCAAGCGGCGTATGTCCGCCTGCATGCGCTCGGTGTTGCGCATTCAATCGAAAGCTGGCGGGACGGGAAATTGGTTGGCGGCTTGTATGGCCTGGCGATGGGCCGCATGTTTTTCGGTGAGTCGATGTTCGCAACCGAGACCAACGCCTCCAAAGTCGCGCTGGTGGCGCTGGTAGACAAACTCCAGCGCGACGGTTTCGAGCTCATCGACTGCCAGCAGGAGACTCGCCACCTCGCCAGTTTTGGCGCGCGACCGATTGCGCGTCAGGACTTCGTGCAGCGCTTGAAAGAATTGATAAACTTGAGCGCGTCCGGTTCTGTGTGGTGTTCAAGTTGATCGGTGTGCCATGTCAAAATTGAATGACCTGCCATTTGCGAATCTCCAGTTCTACGCAACGGCACCCTACCCTTGCAGCTATTTGCCGGGACGACTTGCACGCTCGCAAGTCGCGACGCCAAGCTACCTGATCGATTCGCCGACCTATAGTCATCTGGTAGCGGCTGGATTCCGTCGCAGTGGCGCGTTTACGTATCGCCCGTATTGCGACCACTGCCATGCCTGCACACCGGTGCGGGTAATTGCTGCGGAATTCAATCCCAACCGCTCTCAACGCCGTTGCCTGAAAACAAACGCGGGCCTTACCACCCGCGTAATGGATCTCAAGTACTCGCACGAACATTACGCGCTTTACCGCCGCTATCAATCACAGCGCCATGCGGGCGGTGGCATGGATCACGACAG
>JAJAYN010000201.1 GCA_026786225.1 Burkholderiales bacterium
CCATCATTGAGCAGGGCCTGAAAATCCTCGATAACCTGAGTCATCGTGGTGCGACCGGCTACGATCCACTGCTAGGCGACGGGGCGGGCATCCTTATTCAGTTGCCCGACGCACATTTGCGTCGCGTGTGTGGCAAGCAGGGCATGACATTGCCTGCATTCGGCCAATATGGCGTCGGCATGGTTTTTTTGCCGCGGGAACCCGCGTCGCGCATGGCGTGCGAGCAGGAAATAGAACGGGCAATCGCGGCTGAAGGCCAGATTCTGCTGGGCTGGCGCGATGTCCCCACCGACAACAACGGCCTTTCACCCGCCACCATCGCCGTCGAACCGCTGATTCGCCAGGTATTCGTTGCGCGCGGTGTCGGCACCGGCAGCACCATGACGCAGGATGATCTTGAAAGAAAGCTCTATATCATCCGCAAGCGTTCCGGTCATGCGATTCAAGCCTTGTCGCTTCGCCATGGCAAGGAGTTTTATGTGCCGTCATTCTCGACGCGCACCATCGTCTACAAGGGCATGCTGCTGGCCGACCAGGTTGGCAAGTACTATCTCGATCTGCTCGACCCTTCCATGACCACCGCGCTGGCGCTGGTGCATCAGCGTTTCTCCACCAATACCTTCCCCACCTGGGATCTGGCGCATCCGTTTCGCATGATTGCGCACAACGGCGAGATCAACACGCTACGCGGCAATGTGAACTGGATTCGCGCGCGCCAGCAATCGATTGCTTCGCCGGTGTTGAAAGAAGACCTGAAAAAAATCTGGCCGCTTATCTACGACGGTCAGTCCGATTCCGCCAGTTTTGACAATTGTCTTGAAATGCTGGTGATGGGCGGCTATCCGCTGGCGCACGCGATGATGATGATGATTCCCGAGGCGTGGAGCGGCCACAAGCTGATGGACGAGGATCGTAGAGCGTTCTACGAATACCACGCCACGTTGATGGAGGCGTGGGACGGCCCGGCCGCGATGGCGTTCACCGATGGTCGCCAGATCGGCGCCATGCTGGACAGAAATGGCTTGCGGCCAGCGCGCTACCTCCTCACCGATGATGATTTGGTGGTGCTGGCATCCGAGGCCGGCGTGCTCGACATTCCTGAATCGAAGATCGTCAAAAAGTGGCGCTTGCAACCGGGAAAAATGTTCCTCGTGGATGTCGAAATGGGCAAGATTGTCGATGATGAGCAACTTAAACGTGAGCTTGCCACCGCAAAACCCTATCGCGACTGGGTGAAGCAGGCGCGCATTCGCCTCGATGAACTGCCTGAACCGGCACCGGCCGAAAAATCGGCCGTGCCGCTGCTCGATTTGCAGCAGGCATTCGGCTACACGCAGGAAGACTTGAAAGTCATTCTTTCCAGCATGGCCATCAATGGTATCGAGCCCACCGGCTCGATGGGCAACGATTCCCCGTTGGCGGTGATGTCAGACAAGCCGCGCAGTTTGTCCCACTATTTCAAGCAGCTATTTGCCCAGGTGACTAATCCGCCGATCGATCCGATTCGCGAGGAGCTGGTGATGTCTACCGCCATCACCATCGGTCCCCGACCCAACTTGCTCGATATTCACCACAGCGATCCCGGCCAGTGGCTGGAGGTGCCGCAACCGGTGTTGACCGCCGACGATATGGAAAAAATCCGTCATATCGACATGTTCACCGGCAACTATTTCCGCAGTCACGAACTCAATATTACCTACCCGGCGTCCTGGGGCACGGAGGGTATTGAAGCGGCGGTCGCGTCGCTTTGTGCCCATGCCGAGGATGCGCTGCGTTTGGGCTTTAACCTGCTCATCATTACCGACCGAAAGATGGATGCCGCAAACGTGGCGATCCCTGCATTGCTGGCGGTGGGTGCCGTGCACCAGCATTTGGTCAAGAAGGGTTTGCGTACCGCGACGGGCCTGGTCGTGGAAACGGGAAGCGCTCGCGAAGTGCATCATTTTGCGCTGCTCGGGGGATACGGTGCCGCCGCAGTGCATCCCTATCTGGCACTTGAAACACTGCACAACATGCAGGATTACCTGCCAGGCATCGACCCGAAAGAAGCCGAGAAAAAATATATCAAGGCGATCTCCTAGGGCTTACTCAAGGTGATGTCGAAGATGGGCATCTCCACGTACCAGAGCTACTGCGGGGCGCAGATTTTCGAGGCGGTCGGGTTGTCGCGTGCGTTTGTTGATAAGTACTTCACCGGCACAGCATCCAACGTTGAAGGCATCGGCATATTCGAAATCGCCGAAGAGTCCATGCGCCAGCATCAGAAAGCGTTTGGCGATGATCCGGTGCTGCGTACGCAGCTCGATGCCGGTGGCGAATATGCCTACCGGGTACGCGGCGAAGAACACATGTGGACGCCGGACGCCATTGCCAAGCTGCAGCATGCCACCAAAGCCAATTCGTATTCGACCTACAAGGAATACGCGCAGATTATCAATGAGCAGACCAAGCGCCACATGACGTTGCGTGGCATGTTCGAGATTAAACCGATGGGTGCGGCGGTGCCGATCGAGGAGGTAGAGTCTGCCAAGGATATTGTGGTTCGCTTCGCAACGGGTGCCATGTCTCTCGGCTCCATTTCTACCGAAGCGCACGCCACGCTTGCCGTCGCGATGAATCGCATCGGTGGTAAATCCAATACGGGTGAAGGCGGAGAAGATCCGCGGCGATTTATCCCGGTGAAGAAAGCGGGCGAAACGCTGAAGAGCATACTCGGTGATGCGGTCGAGACAGATATTGTGTTGCAGGAAGGTGACTCGCTTCGTTCGCGTATTAAACAGGTGGCATCGGCGCGCTTTGGCGTGACGGCTGAGTATTTGAATTCGGCTGATCAAATCCAGATCAAAATGGCGCAGGGTGCCAAGCCCGGCGAGGGCGGCCAATTGCCGGGCCATAAGGTCTCGGAATATATCGGTGCATTGCGCTACGCCACACCGGGCGTGGAGCTGATTTCGCCGCCGCCGCACCACGATATTTATTCGATCGAGGATTTAGCGCAGCTGATTCACGATCTGAAGAACTGCAATTCGCGCGCATCGATTTCCGTGAAGCTGGTGTCCGAAGTCGGCGTCGGTACTGTCGCCGCCGGGGTGGCAAAAGCGAAGGCCGATCACGTCACGATCGCAGGCCACGATGGTGGTACCGGCGCATCGCCGGTTTCGTCGATTAAGCATGCCGGCACACCGTGGGAATTAGGCCTGGCGGAAACACAGCAAACTCTGGTGCTGAATCGCTTGCGTGGCCGCATCGCCGTTCAGGTGGATGGCCAAATGAAGACCGGTCGCGATGTGCTGATCGGCGCGCTGCTTGGCGCAGACGAATTCGGTTTCGCGACTGCGCCGCTCGTTGTCCAGGGCTGCATCATGATGCGCAAATGCCATCTCAATACCTGTCCGGTCGGCGTGGCGACGCAGGACCCGGTATTGCGCAAAAAATTTACCGGCCAGCCAGAACACGTCGTGAACTTCTTTTTCTTTATTGCCGAAGAAGTGCGCGAACTCATGGCCGCCATGGGTGTACGCAAATTTGAAGACTTGATTGGCCGCGCGGATTTGCTCGAAACAAAGAAAGGCGTGGCGCACTGGAAAGCCAAGGGGCTGGATTTTTCGCGCATATTCCACATGCCGGATATGCCTAAAGAGGTCGCACGCCACCATTGTGAAACGCAGGATCACGGTTTAAGTGAGGCGCTTGATCACAAGCTGATCGCGGAGGCCAGGCCCGCACTCGACTCGCAGCAGAAGGTGCGCATTGAAACGACGATTCGAAATCTCAATCGCACGGCAGGTGCCATGCTGTCCGGTGAAGTCGCCAGGCGATACGGTCACGCCGGCCTGCCTGATGACACCATTCACATCAAACTCGGCGGAACAGCGGGCCAGAGTTTCGCCGCCTTTCTCGCGCGCGGCGTGACCATGGAGCTGACCGGGCAAGGCAACGATTACGTGGGCAAGGGCTTGAGTGGTGGGCGGGTGATCGTTAAGCCTCACGCCGACTTCAAAGGTAATCCGCTGGAAAATATCATCGTCGGTAACACCGTCATGTACGGTGCCATCGCGGGTGAAGCGTATTTCCGTGGCGTTGCCGGTGAGCGCTTCTGTGTTCGCAATTCGGGTGCGTCGGCAGTCGTCGAGGGAACGGGGGACCATGGTTGCGAGTACATGACCGGCGGCACCGTTGCCGTGCTGGGCGCGACCGGCCGGAACTTCGGCGCGGGCATGTCCGGCGGCGTTGCCTACGTGCTCGACGAAGAGGGACTGTTCAAGGATCGTTGCAATACGGCGATGGTTGAATTGGAAGCCCTGTCCGATGCCATCACGCCCGCCTCGCACCTCGGCATGTCGGATACGGTGTTGCTGAAATCGTTGGTTGAGAATCACGCCAAATACACCGGCAGTCAGCGCGCGCTGGACATTTTGGGTAACTGGCCGAAATGGTCGCGCCTGTTTGTGAAAGTGATGCCGACGGAATATCGGCGTGCGCTGACAGACATGGCGGCAAAGAAGGCTGCCGCGAGTGTAGCGACCAAACAAAAAGCCGCCTGAGTTCCAACTGAGTGCCAACTGAGTGCCAACAAACGACCGCGAGAATGTGAATGGGTAAGCCAACCGGATTTCTGGAATATCAACGCCTGAGCGAGGCCGCCATCGCGCCGGCGGAGCGCGTCAAAAACTATCAGGAATTTGTCCTGCATCTGAGCGATGTCGAGGCCAAGCAGCAGGGTGCGCGTTGCATGGATTGCGGCATCCCGTTTTGTCAGACGGGCTGCCCGGTCAACAACATCATTCCGGATTTCAACGATCTGGTGTTTCGCCAGAATTGGCGCGAAGCGCTCGACACTTTGCACTCCACGAATAATTTTCCTGAATTCACCGGGCGCGTCTGTCCCGCACCGTGCGAAGCGGCCTGCACGCTGAATATCAACAACGACGCGGTCGGCATCAAATCGATTGAACACGCGATCATCGACAAGGGTTGGGAGATGGGCTGGGTGGTGCCGCAGCCGGCCAAGCGCCGCACCGGCAAACGCGTGGCTGTGGTGGGCTCGGGGCCGGCCGGCATGGCGACCGCGCAGCAGCTCGCCAGGGTTGGCCATGAGGTGATCGTGTTTGAAAAGAGCGACCGCATCGGTGGGTTGCTGCGCTACGGTATTCCCGATTTCAAAATGGAAAAATCGCACATCGACCGGCGCGTGGCGCAGATGGAGGCCGAGGGTGTGAAATTTCGCGTGAACCAGAATATCGGCGTCGATACCCCTGCGAACGTGTTGCTGGAAGATTTTGATGCGGTGGTGTTGTCGGGCGGCGCCGAGTGGCCGCGCGACTTACCATTGAAGGGCCGCGACTTGGCAGGCATCCACTTTGCGATGGATTTCCTGCCGCAGCAAAACAAGGTCGTGGCGGGTGATACCGTCACGGGCCAGCTGACCGCGACGGCCAAACACGTTGTCGTTATCGGCGGTGGCGATACGGGCAGCGATTGCGTGGGTACATCAAACCGCCATGGGGCCGCGTCGATTGCGCAGTTTGAATTGATGCCTCAGCCCCCTGAGCAGGAGAACAAGCCGATGGTGTGGCCAAACTGGCCGATCAAGCTGCGGACCTCTTCGTCGCACGAGGAGGGTTGTGATCGCGACTGGGCGGTGGCGACCAAGGAATTCATCGGCAAAAACGGCAAGGTTGAAAAACTCAAAGC
>JAJAYN010000202.1 GCA_026786225.1 Burkholderiales bacterium
ATGCGGCCGCCAACATGGCGTGACCCTTGCCAAGGCGACGTCCGCGGTGCATCGCATCGCGCGCCGCATCGAGTTGCGATAACAGGGTTTCGATATCGGGATAGGCGCCATCTCGCTCGATAATCACGTCCAGCGGCTGTGGTACATGCTGCGCCAGCAGCGCCAGCAACTCAAAAACTGGCGGCGGCACGTCGTGCAGGTGGTCATCGAGCAGCCGCTTGCGCGTAACAGAATTGGCCGAATTTGACGCCGGCTCCGGCACCCACATGCCGCCGCTTAGATGCACCGCTTTCACATGCTGCAGCGGGAAGCGCAGCAACATCGCGGCCGGCTCCATGCCGAAATTGAGTGCATTGGCGTAGAGGTTATGCAGATCGATGAGCAGGCCCGCGCCGCTGCCTGCGATGATGTTTTCTATCCACGTCGCTTCGTCGAGCTTGCTGGCGGGTGGATCGATGAGTGTGGCGATGTTTTCCATCTGTGGTGCCCGCCCGACAATCCTGGTCGCGCGTGCAATGTTGGCAATCGTGGCGTCGACGTTTTGCGCCGTTCGCGGCGGTGCGGCGAGGTGGCCGATTTCGATGCCGCCCGCGCGCACGAATGCCAAGTGCTCAGACCATGATTCAGGCTCCAGTGCCTCAACCAGTCGCGCCATATTGTCCATGCGCCGTGTTTCGGTTGGCTCGCTACCTGCCAGTCCCATCGCGACGCCGTGAACCGTGATCGGTGTCTGTGCCGACAGTGTTTGCAACGCGCGCAGCTCGCGCGGTGACTCGCGGAAATGATCGTCGGCGATGACTTCCAAGAGATCGATATGGTCGAGGTGCGCAAAGATACCCGCAGCCAATTCGCTGCGCCAGCCGATGCCGACGCGGTCGGTCGCTTGCGCCGCGACGTTCATTTCAGCCGCCACAACCGCCGCCACCGCAGCCACCACTGCAACTGCTGCCGCTGCTGCACGACGAAGAATCGGTTGACGAGGCACCGCAACCGCTGCCGTCGCGCGATTTGGCAGGGTAGAGTTGTTCCATAAATGGAAAGCTCGCCGCAGGCAGCGCAGAAAGGCCGAACACTGCCGCCAGCAACGCCGCTTCGTTGGTTTGGCCGCCCGCGCGCAGCGACTTGGCGCGGCCTTTAAGGCGCGAGAAAAGCGAACGCAGGTCTGCAAGCATTGCCTCACCGCGCGCCGTATGACGCCTGAACCAGATGACGAGTGCGATGATGGCAAACACAATCGTGAGCATGACCAGAAAGCCGACGTTGTGTCGACCCGCCGAAAACGCGATGTTGATCTTGGTCCAGGTAACGGCGATGAGCACGCCGAGTGCAATGGCGACCGGCAGGAAACGTTTTGCATACGTGCCCGCGTCGGCAATCATGCGTTGTTCCTTCAGTACTTTTTCATAGCCGCTGCAGGCAATCCTTGCGCCGGAATCCTTGAAGATTTCGTGGCCCTCACCGGGCGAAGTAAAGTGTTGCAGGATGGCCTTTTCGATAGGACGCTGCACGACGCCAAATGATTTGGTATTTTTTGTTTTCAGCGTCTGACCCTGGGCAACAAGCAGTCCGCGATCGAGCAGCGCGACGGTGGCCACGCGTAGCGCTTCGTTCTCGCCGGCGCGCAGATGCGCGATCAGGTAGGGATCGGTCATGTTCTGTGCAGGTGGTGCGCTTGCGCTTTCGAGTTGTCGAATCCACATACGCAAGCCCCACATGACCGCGAGGCCCAGGAGCACATAGAAACCAAGGAAGCTGAAGCCGGTAAGCGCAAATGGATTCATATCGCGACCTAACGGAGCAGCTCGACGCGCTCGCGCAGGCGCCGGGTAATCTCGATCAGCCCCATCAGCGCCGGCGCTGCCTTGCCAGGTTCCAATTGTCGATCCTCGCGCGCAGTGGATACCTCTTGCAGGATGGTCGCGAGGTCGGCATCGTTCATCTCGCGCACCACTTTTTCAAGCGCCTCCTTCGGTGGCATCACCGCTTGCCCCTCCAGATGTAGCATTGATGCAGCGCTCGATCGCAACGGTCCGGCCGCGTCGGCGATGACCAACGCGAGTTGTTCCTCACGCAGGCTCAGCAGCACATAGCGCTCGCGTAGGCGCAACTGCAAATTCAGCAGCACTTGCTTCAAGCGCCGGATAAGCGCATCGCGCGACGGCTCTAGCGCTGCGAACGGATCCGCGCCAAACAACACGCGGTGCCGCGCCACAATATCGGCGAATTTGACCGCGAACGCTTCCATCGCAGTCGGTACTTCCGTTTCCAGCAGGAACATGGTGTTCATCTGGACGGTCGCGTGCGCCAGACGCATTGGCTCGCGCAATTGGTCGGCATGCGCCTGACCGAAGCGCTTTAGCACCAGCAGCGTATTTACGTCAGAGGTGGCGCGCAACCGGCCTTCCGCAGCCGAGCCGTACATGACGATTGAAACCAGCTCGGCGCCAAAGGCGGTCTTCGCTGCTTCGACAAAAGCGCTGATACTTTGCGCTACCTGCGGTGGTAAGTTTTTATTGGACATACATTCCCCCCCGGTCGGAAATTCGCCTGAATCATACCAAGACTCGGATACTTAATCAGAGGTTACCTATAGTTTGTCGAGCGCGACGGCACCGTTCCAGCCATCGGGCGGTGGCTGTTCCCTGAATGCGGCGATGCGCGCGAGGTACAGGCTGGAAATACTGTCATCCGGCGCGAGCGCGAGTATCTGTTGCCACAACGCCGCGCTCGCGTCCCAATGCTGGTCTCTGTACGCTTGCAAGGCGTCTGCGGTGCGTTCGTTAATTTGTGCGTGATCGGAAAAAGTGAAAATCTGCACTGCTTCCGTTTTGCCCTTGACGATCACCAGATCCACCATGCGCAGGGGGAGTGCGCCGTCCAGTTGTTGGACCGTTACGCTGCTTACCAGAATCTCGGTGCCATAGAGTTTGTTGACGCCTTCGAGTCGCGCCGCCAGGTTCACGCTGTCGCCGATCGCGGTGTAGTCGAATCGATCCGCCGCGCCCAGATTGCCGACGATGGCCGGCCCGGTATGAACGCCGACGCGCATAAAGATAGGTGGCAGGCCGCGCGTAGAGAAATCGGCACGTAGATCGTGCATGTCAAGTTGCATTTCGCGGGCGGCGAGGCAGGCACTCAGTGCGTGCTTTTCGTCGGCCAGCGGCGCGCCCCAGATCGCCATGATGGCGTCACCAATGAATCGATTTACCGTGCCGCCGTGGCGTTTGATGATGGCTGTGGCGCGCGAGAAATGCTCGTTCAGCAATTGCGCGACCTGTTCAGGGCCGAGCTGTTCGGAAATATTGGTAAATCCTTTCAAGTCGGTGAACAGCAGTGTGATTTCACGGCGTTCACCGCCCAGTTTTAATTTGTCCGGGTGCGCCATGATCTGGTCCACCACTTCCGGCGCCAGATACATCGAAAATGCGCGCCGCGTTTCCCGGCGCTGGCGCTGCTCGGAAAAGAACGCATGACCACCAAGCCCCACATACACCATGACCACGCTGACCAATGCGGCCAACGCCGGCAGCCACAGGTTGTATTGGGCAAACAGCCACCAGTCGCCGAAGAGGATGATCGCAAGCAACGCGAGCCCGACGGCACCGCTGAGGAATGGACGCCAGCGGCGCATCAGAAGCGCACTGGCACCGATCGCGAACACGAGCAGCGCAAAGTTCCAGAGCCAGGATAGAGGGGTTACGCTGCGGCGGGATAATGCGCTTTCCAGCGCATTTGCGTGCACTTCTGCGCCGGGGGTTAACCAGCCAGTCCAGCCGGTGAATGGCGTGGCGAAATTATCGTCGTTGCCACCGGTTTCCATGGCCGCCTTTACGTTGCGGCCAACCAGCACAATCTGGTCCCGGAAAATATCCGGCGGAAGGTCGGTATCGGCATGCAGCGCCTGATAGTAGGAAACATACGGGAACGTGTGATCGGGGCCTACATAGCCGATCATCTTGCCTTCAAGCGAAGGCGGTTCTTCCAGTAAACCGGGCCGCAGCAGATTGACGCGGCGGATAATTTCGCGCCAGAACACATCGCGTCCCTCCGGCATACGCCGCAGCACCAGATCAGTATCGCGAGGAATCGCGGCCAGTCCATTGGCAGCACCCGCCGCTTTGAAGGCATCGATAGGTTCGACGCGCAGCCACTGACTTGCGTACTGGTTCTCCTGATAGACGAGGTCCGCCGTCAGCACCACATTGCCGGCTTTGGCGATGGCCTTTGCAAACAGCTTGTCGTCCTCTTCATTGGACGGCTCCGAGAGCAGGACATCGAACGCGACTACCAAAGCGCCGGCGCGATTGAGCTGATCCAGAAGTTCGCCGTGCATGCGGCGGGGCCACGGCCACTGTTTGCCGATTTGCGCGAAGGACGGCTCGTCAATACCGATGATGGTGATCGGCAACGACGATTTGGCCGGTGCGCTGGTCACCATCAACAAATCGTAGCCCTTGAGTTCCAGGCGCCGCCATCCATCCCACGCACTCAGCGACGCAAAAAGCAGCAGCGTCACGATGGACACAACTACCGGTGCAGAGCGCAGGAGGATACGAGTACGTTTGAGCATTTCCTGGCCGGAGGACAAAGCGCAGAGGCGTCTGGCGGACGATGAATGACAGATTGTATCCGTCCATCGTGTTGCGTTGGAACAATCAGGCTAGAAACGGTAGTTGACGATTGCCCCAAAGACATCCGATGCATTTTTCTTGGCCAGATTGAGCGCAAACGCTTCTAGAGACCAGTGCTTGCGATCAAATTCGACATAAACGCGTAGCTGCATGTCCCAGCCGGGCTCGAGTTTGACCACATTGCGCTCATCGG
>JAJAYN010000203.1 GCA_026786225.1 Burkholderiales bacterium
CCTTCGCCATCTGCTCAAGCACACGCACGAGGCGATCACCGTCAAAGATCTGGCGCACCGACATGTTTACTGCCAAACGGATATCCCGGCCGCTTTTTCTTTGCCATTGAGCCACCTGCTCGAAAGCGTGTTCGATTACCCATTCACCCATCGGCACGATGAGCCCGGAATCCTCCGCGACGCCGATGAATTTGTCCGGCGATAATAGCCCGTGCCGCGGATGTTGCCAGCGGATCAGTGCCTCCACACCGGTAACCTGGCCGGTCTTGAACGATACCCGTGGCTGATAGTGCAATACCAATTCGTCGCGCCGCAGAGCCGCGCGTAAAGAATTTTCAATCGATAACCGCTCCTGTGCCTTTGCGTTCAACTCATGGGAGAAGAACTGGTAGTTGTTGCGGCCTTTGGCCTTGGCATCGTACATCGCCACGTCGGCGTGCTTCATCAGCGTCTTCGGATCGGGACCATCGGTTGGATAGATACTGATACCGATGGAGCAGGAGGTGGTCAGATGATGTGTATTGATCATGATCGGCGAGGCCAGCGCAGCGATCATTTTCGCCGCGACCTGCTGCGCACCTTCGTGCACATCGCTGGACTCATTGCCCGGAAGATTTTCAAGAATTACGGCAAACTCATCTCCCCCCAACCGGGCGACCGTATCGCTGGCGCGCACGCATGCGGCCAGGCGCGCGGCGACGCGTTTGAGCAATTCGTCGCCGACATCGTGGCCCAGGGAATCATTGATGGTTTTGAACCGGTCGAGATCAATAAACATGAACGCAAGACCCGCGCGTTTACGCGCGGCACTGGCGACGCCCTGCTCAAGCCGGTCGTTGACCAGCATGCGATTGGGCAGACCCGTGAGGGGATCGCGCGTGGCCAGGAATTCCACGCGTTCTTCCGCGAGTTTACGTTTGGTAATGTTGGCTGTGGTACCGGTCATGCGCAAGGCACGACCATCGCCGTCGCGTTCGGTGACCTTGCCTTTGGAATGTAACCACACCCATGCTTCGGTTTCACCAGGCGCGCGATATTCGCACTGGAAGTGATCGACCGTGCCCTTGGCTGCAGCATGCAATGCGGCCTGAAATCGTTCCCTGTCCTCAGGATGATTCCAGACTAGGATCTCGTCGCCGTGATACACGATGTCATCACGATCAGTCGGCCGCGCGTCCAGCAATGCGCGCCAGTTCTCACTGAAAACGACATTATTCCCTATCAGATCCCAATCCCAAATCGCCAGGCCTGAACCGACCAGAGCCAGGTCCAGTCGCTCCTTGGCGCGTGTTATCTCGCGCTCGGCATGCTTGCGTTCGGTGATATCGCGGCCGACGCCGATACAGTATCGTTGCCCGTCGATATTGAGTGCGCGACCGTAAAAAGACGATGGAAATGCCAGATCGCCTTTACGGCGCATCTCGGCTTCGATGGCAATCTCCTCCCCATTCTCGAAGATGCGGCGAATGGCATCCGACACAAGCGGTCGATCCGCCTCGCCGATAAAGTCGAGCGCCTGCATTTGCGCCACATCTGCCGCTGAATAGCCGGTATTGGCGGCAAACCGCTCGTTCCAGCGCACCATCTTCCCACTTTGCTCGAACATAAAAAAAGCACCCGGCAAACTTTCGATGGCGGCATCGGAAAAGTCTTTTTCGTAGCGTACCTTTGCCTCGGTTGCTTTACGCGTGGCTATTTCGTCTTCGAGCAATTGTTCGAGTTGCGTAAACTCGCGTGTCAGTAGCGCCATGCGTTGCTCGGCAGAACTCAAACCCTCCTTTTCGGCCGACACTATTTCCGGCGCCGCCCTCCTTTCGCGACGAGCCTCGTATCTGGCTTCGAGGCGCGCGCGCGCAAGCTCAGCTAAATTCTTGAGTGCTTCCAATTGATGGGCAACGGGCTCGCGTGAAACGGTGTCGAACACGGACAAAACGCCGAGCAACTCACCGCCATCGGAAAAAATACCGTTTCCCGCGTAGAAGCAAATATGTGGTGGCCCCGCGACCAGAGGATGATCACGAAAACGTTTATCGGCAAGCGTATCCGGAATGACAAACGCTTTGGGCCGACCCGGGCGATCACTCAGGGCCGGCAGATAGAAGCATTGCTCCTGTGTGAGCGCGGCGCACGGCAATTCGGTACGCGCCTTGAACCACTCCCGCGTGATCGACGGCGCCTTGCTTGCGTGGTCAATTTGGCTGGCGTCGCCATTTAGTGTTGCGCGCTCAAAGAAAGAAATTGCCGCCATCTTTGTACCCAGGGCTTCCGCTGCGCGACGTGCCAGATCATCGAAAGCAGGTTCGGGTGGCGTATCGAGAATATCGTAGCGCGCGATGCCGCTGGCGTCAGAATTCGCGGCGTGATGGAGTGCGTTCATCGGTAGAGGCGTCGCTGGTCAGGTTTGCCGCCGCAATGGCAAAGCGGTATGGGCAAAGCGGGAAATTGTAGCGCTACCGTCAGCGAATGTCGGCAATAACCGGTGCGTGATCCGACGGACGGTCCAGTTTGCGGGGTTCAACGTCAATCACGCTGCTGGTGCATCTCCCTGCGAGGTTGGCAGTCAACAGTATGTGGTCGATGCGCAAACCAAAATTACGCTTGAAACCATTCATCCGGTAATCCCACCAGCTGAAGCTCTTTTCAGGTTGTTCAAACAACCTGAAGCTATCCGTGAGCCCGAGGCCGACAAGCGCACGAAAGGCTTCGCGCTCGGGGACGGAGCAAAGCACCTGGCCTTCCCACGCTTTCGGGTCGTAGACATCGCGATCTTCGGGCGCAATGTTGTAGTCCCCCAAAAGGGCAACATCGCCATAGGTGTTGATTTCGTCGTGCATATACGCCTGCAGTGCAGCGAGCCACTGCAATTTGTATTGGTACTTCTCGGAATCCACGGTCTGGCCGTTTGGGATGTAGGCGCAAACCACACGAACGCCATTGATGGTCGCAGCGATCACACGCTTTTGGTGGTCCTCAAAACCGACCATATCTTTGGTCACGTCTTCGGGTCGTACGCGCGAAAGAATGGCCACACCGTTGTAGGTCTTCTGCCCATTGAAGACTGCCTGATAGCCAATTTCATCAAAGGCTGCGAGCGGAAACTTCGCGTCCTCCATTTTCAGTTCCTGCAAGCACAATGCGTCAGGCTGATGGGCTTTAAGCCACTCGATTACGTGCGGCAGGCGCACGTTGAGGGAGTTGACGTTCCAGGCGGCGAGCTTCAAATGCGCGCCAAACTATTTGGCTGGTGCCGACGCTGCGGGTGTTGGCACTTTCGGACCCGCCTTTGTCGCACCCTGCCGCAGATTTGGATTGTTACGCGGATAGCCTGCGGCATTGAGCGCCGAATGCCAGCCCTCCTCATCAAAACCCGTCAAGCTGTTTGCACCAATCACAATGGTCGGCACTCGCAACGCCCCCACTTTTTCCTTTAATGCGGCGGCCGCTGCCGGGTCGGCTTCGGGGTTTTTCTCGGCGAAAGGTATACCGCGTTTGGCCAGCAGGGATTTCGCGTTACTGCACGCCTCTCCACAATTGTTGGCATAAAGCGTGACCGGATTATTTTTCATCGCGGTGGTTACCGCAAACGGGACGTCATCCTGCTCAATCACGCTGTCGGACAGCCGCTTCGTTTGCACCGTCTTGACCTCGGCGGGCGGCGGCGGCATATCGCCGTAATGCACTTTTCCGTTTTTATCCACCCAGCGAAACACCTCCTGCGCGTTTGTGCCGGCCGCCATGGACAACAATAGAATTCCGCCAACCAGACCGCTGACCACGCATTTGGCAGGTTTGGACGTGGCAAACATATTCAGGCTCACTTTCATCTGGGCTCCTCCGTCTGAGATGTGCAGAAGACCGCAATCGCGATCACTTTTGCATCTGCATTCGCACTATTTACGCCGACAATTTCATCCCATTATGCCGTAACAGCGCTTCCATCTCGGGCTTGCGCCCGCGGAACGCGGTGAACGATGCCAAAGCGGAACGGCTACCTCCGCGGCCGAGTACTTCGCGCCGGAAACGCGCACCGGTTTCCGGATTGAGTACCCCGGATTCCTCGAAAGCGGCATAGGCGTCCGCCGACAGCACCTCGGCCCATTTGTAGCTGTAGTAGCCCGCCGCGTAACCGCCACCGAAAATGTGCCCAAAGGCATGCGCCATCCGGTTGAAGTCCGGACTTTTCACGACGGCCACCTGCTCGCGGATGGCTTTCATCAAGGTCAGCAGGTGATCCGTTTGGGCATTGAAGCCGGCGTGCAGGCGCATATCGAGCAAACTGAATTCGAGTTGTCGCACGAATGCCATGCCGGTCTGGAAATTCTTGGCTGCGATCATCTTGTCGAACAATTTTCTGGGCAGTGTTTCGCCGCTATCGACGTGCTGGGTCATGTGCGACAGCACCTCCCATTCCCAACAGAAATTTTCCATGAACTGGCTCGGTAACTCGACCGCGTCCCATTCCACGCCGTTGATGCCTGATACGGAAAGCTCATCGACTTCGGTGAGCAATTGATGCAAACCGTGACCAAACTCATGAAACAGCGTAATGACATCATCAAACGTGAACAGCGCCGGTTTGTCGCCGACCGGCGCGGCAAAATTGCAGGTGAGGAAAGCCACCGGACGCTGAACGCCGCCTGCACCCTCGTGCGTGCGGCGACGATTAATCGCGTCGTCCATCCAGGCACCGCCGCGCTTGGCGTCGCGGGCGTAGAGGTCGAGATAAAACTGACCGACCAAATCGCCCGACTGATCGACAAGATTGAAGAACCGCACGTCTTTGTGCCAGGTCTCGGCGGTCGATGGCGTTACCTTTAATCCGTAGAGCGTTTCGATGACCCGGAACAATCCTTGCAGCACTTTTCCTTCCGGAAAATACTGCTTCACTTCGTTGTCCGAAAATGCATAACGCTGCTCGCGCAACTTTTCCGACACGTAGGATACGTCCCAAGCCTCGACCGCCGTCATGTTTAGCGATCCCCGCGCGTAATCAACCAGTTCGCGCCAATCGCGTTCGGCAAAAGGCTTGGCTTTTTTGACCATATCTTCGATAAAAGCGATGACTTCTGCCGGTGTTTCAGCCATTTTGGTGGCGAGCGACACCTCGGCGTAATTCCGGTAGCCCAACAGCGATGCCGACTCGGCGCGCAGTTGCAGGATGCGGGTGATCACCGCACTGTTATTCCACTTCTGGTCGGCACCAAGCTCGGATGCACGCGTGACATAGGCGCGATACAGGTGCTCGCGTAGCGGCCGAAAATCAGCGTATTGCATGACCGGACCGTAGCAGGGCTGGTGCAGGGTCAACTTCCAGCCCGCCTTGCCGTCTTTGACCGCTGCCTCGCGCGCCACCGTTTTTACGTCGCCTGGCAACCCGGCGAGCGCCGATTCATTTTCAACGAAAAAAGCGAAGGCGTTGGTCGCATCGAGCACGTTGTCGTTGAACGTGGACATCAACGTCGAGAGTTCTTCCTGCACCGCCTTGAAACGCGTCTTCCTGTCAGCTTCCAACTCTGCTCCTCCCAGCAGAAAATCGCGCAGTTCATTGTCAATCGCCTTATTCTGCGCGGCATTCAGGGCAAAAGTGCCTGAACAAGCGCGTATTTGCTTGTATTTGGCAAAAAGACGTTCGTCCTGCGAAAGGCTGGACCAAAATTCGGTCGTGGCAGGCAACATGCCGTTATAGGCGTCGCGCAATTCCGGTGAATTCACCACCGCATTCAAGTGGCCAACCACGCCCCATGCACGGGACAGGCGTTCGGTCACGTCGTCGAGCGGCGTCACAAAGTTTTGCCAGCTCGGCGGCGCGCTATCGATGGCGATGGTCTCCACGGTCGCGCGCGCATCCACGATCAGTTGTTCGATGGCAGGTTTTACGTCGGCAGGCGTAATGGTTGAAAAGCGTGGCAGGGTGGAGAAATCGAGTAGGGGATTCATGGCATCACAATTGGATTGAGTTAAAAAATTCTGGGGCAGTGGCGCGGCAAGGGCTCCTCGCTGGGCGCGTCAACCGGTGGTCACGATTCGAGGTGATGTGGGTTGCATTTGGTTTTTTTCCCCCTTTGGAAAGGGGGACAGAGGGGGATTGAAAATAGTCACAAACAAAGGACGCTCACGAACTCTTCACTACCCACAATCCCTCCCAGCCTCCCTTTGAAAAGGGAGGAGACCAACACAACATAAGTCGCACCAGTAACCGGTTTAAGACTGGAAAACCAGCTTTCCGTTCACCAGCGTATGTGTGACGCGACCTTCAAGTTCGCGCCGCAGGTACGGTGAATTTTTACCCTGGCTGCGCAATGTTTGTGACGTCACCGCCCAGAACGCCTTCGGGTCGAACACGCAAATGTCGGCTGGCTGCCCAACGACAAGCGAGCCTGCGGATAGACCCAGCAGGCGTGCAGGATCGCTGCTGATTTTTTTGAGCGCAAACGACAGCGGAACACTGGCTTGTTCGGCCCACTTGAGCGTCAATGGCAGCAATAACTCCAAACCAGTGGCTCCCGGCAACGCCTCACCAAATGGTACGTTTTTGGCGTCGTCATCATGCGGCGTGTGATCCGAGCAGATGGCGTCGATGGTGCCGTCGATCACACCACGGGACAGCGCATCGCGATCAGTCGGGCTGCGCAAAGGTGGCGCAAAGCGGTGCTGCGAATCGAAATAGCCGATGTCCCGATCCGTGAGCAGCAGATGGTGAACGCCGACATCACAAGTTAGCGCCAATCCATCCGCTTTGGCAGCACGCACGAGATCGACGCCCAGGCGGCTCGACAGTCTGGCCAGATGCACCCTTGCACCCGTCTCACGCATGAGTGTGGTGATGGTCGCGATCATCACCGTCTCGGCACTGACCGGGATACCGGCCAATCCCAAACGTGTGGCCACTTCGCCGTCGTGTGCGATGCCGTCGTTGGCCAGATGCGATTCTTCCGCGCGCAACCACACGGTGTAGGCGTAAGTCGCTGCGTACTGCAGCGCCCGATACAGCGTATTGGTGTTGGTGATGGGTTGGTCGGCATTGAAGAATCCCACGCAGCCCGCTTCGGTCAGCTCGACCATCTCGCTTAAGCGTTCACCTTTCAGCCCCAGCGTAAGCGCGCCCAGCGGGTAGACGCGGGTTTGATGCAAGGCATCGGCACGGCGTTTCAGCATTTCAACCAACCCCGGCTCATCGAGAACCGGGTCGGTATCGGGCGGACAGACCAGCGAGGTCACACCGCCTGCCACTGCGGCCAGCATTTCACTCTCGAGTGTGGCCTTGTGCTCAAATCCGGGCTCGCGCAAACGCGCCGCCAGATCCACGAGGCCGGCACAAATGATCTTGCCCCCAGCGTCTATCATTTTCTCGGCTTTGAAGCGGTCTGGGGCCGTGCCGATCGCGGCGATTCGGCCGTCCATGACAAACAGCGATTGCGACGCGTCGAATTCTTGCCCGATACCGATCAGGCGGCCGTTGTTGATCTGGATATTCATGCGCCCACCACGGTCGCCATTACCGCCA
>JAJAYN010000204.1 GCA_026786225.1 Burkholderiales bacterium
CCGTGATGTAGGGGTAGACCCCCATCGCCGCGATCGAGAACTGCCGCAGGGCGCTCCCCGAGAAGAGGTTGAGCATCCCGAGCAGCTGGTTCTCCTGGAGCAACTGATCCATTCGCGCCAGGTCCACCCCCGGTACCGGGATGTGGGCGATGACGCGGAAGACGAGCAGCATCAGCACGGTGAAGATGATCTTCCGGCGCAGATCGGGAATCTTGAACGCATTGAAGGCCGGGATCACCAGGAACTCCGCGAATGAGCCTTCGCGATTGACACCCACACCCACGGTATTACGGCAAAGGTGACGGCGACCGGCGCGGCAATTGCGGCAATGCCCGCAGGTAATGTGTCCCTCGCCCGAGACCCGGTCGCCGATTTCAAAGCCGCGCACTTCGGCGCCCATCTCAACGATATGGCCAACGTATTCATGCCCCACGTGCATGGGAACGGGAATGGTCTTTTGCGCCCATTCGTCCCATTTCCAGATATGGATGTCGGTGCCGCAGATGGCCGTCTTCTTGATCTTGATCATGACGTCGTTGTGCCCGACGTCAGGCTTTTTGACATCGGTCATCGTCAGGCCGGGGGCGCGTTCGAGTTTGGCAAGTGCTTTCATGACGTTGGTTCTTTCTTCGGACTAATTGATTGCGCCGAGCTTGCGGCCGACCTTGGCGAACGCCGCCACCGCACGTTCAATTTGCGCTGGCGTATGCGCCGCAGACATCTGCGTGCGGATGCGTGCCCGGCCCTTGGGTACGACCGGGAAACTGAAACCAACCACGTAGATACCCTCCGCCAGCAATCCCTCCGCCATGCGGTTCGCCAAGGCCGCATCACCGAGCATGACGGGAACGATGGGGTGCTGACCGGGGACGAGATCGAAACCGAGTGCGCCCATTTCGCGGCGAAAGTGCGCGCCGTTAGCGTTCACCCGCTGCCGCAAGGCTGCGCCCTCCTCAGAATTGAGCAACTGCAGAACCGCCAGTGACGCCGAGACGATGGTGGGTGCCAGCGAATTTGAAAATAGATAAGGCCGCGAACGCTGGCGCAGCAGATCCACCACTTCCTTGCGCGCGGCGGTGTAGCCGCCCGACGCACCACCCAGCGCTTTACCCAATGTGCCGGTGTACACATCGATGCGCGCTGCCACCCCGCAAAACTCGGGTGTGCCACGCCCGTTCTCGCCGACAAATCCCACCGCGTGTGAATCATCGACCATCACCAGGGCATGGTATTTGTCGGCCAGCGCGCAGATGCCCTTGAGGTTGGCGATGATGCCATCCATCGAGAACACGCCGTCGGTGGCGATCATCTTGAAACGTGCGCCGACCGCATCTGCCGCCTGTAACTGCGCCTCAAGATCGGCCATGTCGTTGTTACGATAGCGGAAGCGCCTGGCTTTACACAGACGCACACCGTCGATGATGCTGGCATGGTTCAGTTCGTCGCTGATGACCGCATCTTCCTCGCCGAGCAGTGTTTCAAACAGGCCGCCGTTGGCATCGAAACAGGAGCCATACAAAATGGTGTCCTGCGTGCCGAGAAACCTGGAGATTGCGGCTTCGAGATCGCGGTGATTGGTCTGCGTGCCGCAAATGAAGCGTACCGACGCCATGCCGAAACCATAGTCATCGAGCCCGCGTTTTGCAGCGGCGATCAAACGTGCATCGTCGGCAAGTCCCAGATAGTTGTTGGCGCAGAAGTTGATGACTTCGACACCCGATTCCAGCCGCAGCGTGGTCTGTTGTGGCGTGGCGATCAGGCGTTCGCGCTTAAAAAAACCGTCATCGTGAATTTGTTGCAGGGTGTTGTCCAGATGCTGATAAAAAGAATCATTCATTCATGCCCCAGATGGTTGCGACGGGAGAGCGTCGCATTTAACCATATTCGCGACGAACCGCCGGCGAACGGCCCGTCGCACAGCGCTGGGTTGCGAATCTGGTGACGCACGATGAGGGCGCGATAAACTATCGGTCCTTCCCGTACACTCTTTCGACACAAAACGTCATGCGAATTTCCCTGCTCCTGCTCTTGGTCGTCGTACTCAATGGCTGTACCGTGCTCGATCCGCACAATATTGTCGGCAGGGTCAAGACACCCGGCACCCAATCAACGATGGCGGTACCGGAAATGAACGACGGCAACTGGAAGCGCGAGGCGTTCGAGGATGTATGGGGCACGGTCAACGATAAATATTACGATGCGAAACTCAATGGCGTGGATTGGCAGGCGGTACGCACCAAATACGAGCCACAGATTTTCGGTGCCGGCGACGACGATCGGTACTGGGAATTACTCGACAAAATGACCGGTGAACTCAGGGATTCGCACACCCGCGTGCACGGGCCCAAGCAGGTTGCGCAGCAGCGCGATATGGAGGCACATTCGCTCGGGTTGGGCTTTCTGGAAATGGGTGACGCGCTGGTCGTAAACAGTGCACACCCTGAATCCGATCCCTGGTGGGCAGGTGTGCGGCCGGGCATGACCATCAAGACCATCGACGGCGAGCCTGCGATGGCACTTTATCAACGACTAAAGACACAGGTGCGTGATTCCTCCACGCCGTTGGCACGTGCGCGCGGGGCGCTGCGCAAAATTGTGGCGGGTGATCCGGATACCACGATCAGCATGACTTTCGTGCGCGCAGACGGCACGGAGATCGCCGCGACCATGAAGCGCCGCAAATTCCGCACCCCACAGGAATTTCAGCAGCGCGTGCTGCCATCGGGATTCGGCTACATACGCTTTTCAAATTTCGTCGGCAGCATGCAAAGCGACCTCCTGCAGGCGATTACCAAAATGAAAGACGGGCCCGGCATGATTGTCGATCTGCGTAACAACGGCGGCGGGTCGCTGGGCATGGCCAATGCACTGGCGACCAAATTCCTGAGTGCGCCGCAGAAAGGTGCACGCCTGCTGACCCGCACCGGCAAGCCGGTGACGATCGCTTTTATCCCGACCATGAAAATGCAGACCGAACTCAAAGGCAATGCGCTGTCTGCCTACGACAAACCACTGGTCATCCTCACCAACGAGAACAGCGCCTCCGCGTCGGAAATTTTTGCCAGCACCCTGCAGGATCTCGGTCGCGCCACCGTCATCGGCCAGCGCAGTTGCGGATGTTTGCTAGGTTATCTCGGTTATGCCGACTTAGCCGGTGGGGGACAGCTTGCATACAGCGAACTGGGCTTCATCACGCCGAAAGGCAAGCGCATCGAAGGCGAAGGTGTAAAACCCGATGTGGAAATAAAGCTTGCGCGAGAGGACATCTTGTTCAGCCGTGATCGTGTGCTTGAGGCCGCTGAACGCTTCCTGCAGGAAAGAATCGACACGCAACCAGCATTACAAACGACAGGCAAAAACGGATGAAAATTCTCATACTCGGTGCCGGTGGCACCGGCGGCTATTTCGGTGGACGGC
>JAJAYN010000205.1 GCA_026786225.1 Burkholderiales bacterium
ATTCTCGGCCATCGGGTGATGACAGGCATGACAATCGAACAGCACCAATTCAGGGAATACGCCGTCACGCCCGCGTTTGGGATCGGCCAGAATGGTCATGGTTTCCGACACGGCGAGCGCTTGTCCGATGGCCCATGTCTTAGCACCATCCCAGACCTTCTTGCGCTCGGAATAGTCTTTGTCCACCACAAAATGCTTGGGTGCAATCTCGGTAAACGTGTCGAGCTCAAAACTCATGCGCGGGTGTCCTGCGCCCATGATGCGATGGGTAACGAGCTTGTCTTTGTTGCCGTAATGGCAGGACATACAGAGCTTGGCGCGGGATACGGCATCGGAAGTCGAATACATGCCATTTTCGATATTCTTCTCGTGCTGCGCGGCAGGCGCATTGTCCGGCTCTACGTGCGTCTTGACCCATTTTTCAGCCGGGCCGTGGCAGGCTTCGCAAGTGATTCCGTCGGTAATCTTGAAGCGCTCACCGCGACGCGCTTCCGGTATGACATGCGCGTGGCAGTCGAGACAGATCTTGGCTTCGTGCGCGGGCTGCTTCAGGCCCAGATTCTTGGCAATGCGTTGTGAGCGCTCGTTCAGAAGAACGTTGTAGGCGCGCGCATGTTTGTCGGTGCGTGACCACGTCAGGTATTCATTTTGCAGGACAGTTGAATCTTTCCAGAGCTTTACCGAGCCGTGACAGAGACTTGACGCACAGGTGACTGTGCCAAGGGTCTGGTGGGGGGATTGGTACGGCAGCGGCTGGGCATGCGATTGCATCGCGGCCAATGGCGTAAAAAACATCACCGCCCACGCAGCGGATTTAGACGCGGCCCGTAGTGTCGAACACCACATCATCCATCGCTTCATTTTCTTGCTCCCGAGGTTCTGGTGTCTACAAATCCAGCCCGATCAATTTCGTCCTTCACGGCCCATAGCGTTCCATTGGGATTTCGATAGAACCGCGCCATCTCTTCGCCGGAAAAAGGCCGTGAACCAATACGGCCGAACACCGCGATCTGTCCGCCGGTCTCATCGACACCCCGGTCGCGATCAAGACCTTTCGCAACCGCCACCGCAGCAGATACCGTCTTCCGCCAGGCGATCAGCTGCGGCTTGGGCTCAGGAGAGAACCCATAAAATTTTGGCTGCGAATCGGGTGACGTGAGCTGTATCACCTTGAGCCCATTCACGCCGTCAGCAACGTACGCAAACAAAGACGCATTGGTAGAACCCACGATCACATCATAGGCGTCGTTGAGCTTGCCCTCAGCGGTGAAGCGCGTCAGCTCTTTAGGTGCGTGTGGCTTCTCGACATCGACAATGACAAGGCCGTCTTTCCCCGCAGCTACATAGGCGTAGGTCCGGGCAAGGTAGATACCTCTTGCATTGGGCAGTGGTACCGTTGCGGTTCCGACCAGCGCGGGTTTGTCCGGCGAGGTGACATCGATGGTCTGCATCCCCTCTGCCGTCGTCACGAAAAGATAGCGGAACTGTAACGCCGATGCTCGCATATCGCGCAGTGGCAGTGTCGCCGTCACTGCCGGCTTGAGCGGGTCGTTCAGATTCAATATGACCAAGCCCGCGTCGGTCGCCACGTAGGCGTAGTAACCGCCCAGGGTGATATGCCGCGCCCCTTTGAGTACACCACCTTCATTCCACGTAACGGCGCGCTTGAGGAAATTGTTGCGCGGCTCACCATCGGCGAAGGTATTCACATCCGTTACGATCAGGCCTTCTTCCGCATCAACAATGAAGGCGTAGTTGTAAATTGGGTGGAAAGGTTGCTCTTCGTTGGTCACGCGCATCAGGTCGCCCTTGTTGCGCTCAGGGGCAATGGATTGATTGGTCGGCAGCGCCATGCAGGTGGCATTCTTGCTCGGAATGTGCGCGTTTTGGCCCAATGGCGAGAACGGCGCCGAAATAATGCGCTGAGAAACGCCCTTGTTCGCAATATTGGCCACGTCGTATACGCGGAAGCCTCCTGCGCCCTCCGCAACGAACAGATATTCACCACGCAGCATCAGGCAGCGTGCTGCACCGACGGTGGTGTGGTTGTGCGCCTCAGGTAATTCCTGCCCGCGATTTTGATGATCGGCGAACCAGTCCGGATAGGCGTACTTCTGCAGATAGCTGCCGATCACTGCCTGCGGCTCATCCCATTCCGTGACCTTGACCGCTTCGACGTTTTTCGCCGAGCCCACCCAGGCATTGAAGCCGACGAAATTGACGTAGTTGGTTCCCTGTAACAGCAACTGGGCCATGATCGCGTTGTTGTCATTGGCCTGACTCAGGTGGCAGTCGGTGCATGTTTTGGTTTCGGTCTTGCGTTCGGTATGCGGATAGTGCGGCGCGAATGCCTGCGAGGAATATCCGCTGGAGGCGATCGGTGGTTGCTGAATGTAAATGCGCTCGCGATTGGAATTGGTGGAACTTAGCAGCAGGGCCGAGCTGGAACGGATCGGGGCAATGCGTCCCCCCTTGACCGGACCGTGCTTGCCGAGCTGGAACATGTCATCGCGTGCGACCTGCGGGTTATAGGTGGCGTAGTTACGCGTCTCCCCACCTTCGTAGTGCAGGCGCTCCGTCTTCCAGTTGGCCTGGATCGGGAGATGGCAACCTGCGCACGAAGTCGTCCATGAAAGATGGCAGGTGTAGCAGGTCATCTTTTCGTTGGCATGGGCATAGTCGGTCTTGCCGTTGGGGTCCGGCGGCCCCCATTTGCCATCGCGGCCCTCTTGACCAGCGTGCATCAGCTTGGCGCGGGCGGCCTTTTCGTTGTACTTGGCGTGTCCGGGTGTGACGCTATCCTTTACCAGGCTCATTGCCCACTCAAGCTTGGGGTCGAGCGCGGAACGCTGGAAAAGTTTGCCGTCTATCCACTCAAAGCGTTTGCGGCCATCCTGCGTGCGCAATGTAAGCAGATCCCGTCCGCCCGGTTTTGCCGCAGGCCCGCTGGTCAGTAACGTCGGATATTTATTGGCCGTTCCGTGGCAATCGGCACAGTCTATTTCCACTGCGGCGGCAACTTCACCGTAAATATGCCCGTTACCGTGCGCGTCCTGTGAAAAATGGCAGTCTACACAATGCATGCCGATATCGAGGTGGATCGACGTAAGGTGCACGGCTTTCTGGAATTTCTTTGGATCGGTGTCGTCAACCGGTTTGTTTTCCTTGTCCAGCAACGTACCTTTTCGGTCACGCTTAAAGATATAGCGGAAATTCCAGCCGTGGCCGTGATAGTCGGCGAATTGTGTGTCTTTGAGCGTTGGATTGAGTTCTGACACTTTCTTGGAAAACTCCGGGTCGCCCCACAGGCCGCGAGTGGATGCCTCTTCAGGATTGCGGTCCAGGATCTTGCGCATCTCGGCATCGGTTGGATATTTTTGCTTCTTCGGCCACATCGATGGCGCGTCGGCCTCGTAGTCCCACATCGTTGCGCCGTAGAAGCTATTCACGAAAACATTGGGCTGGTGCATATGGCAGACCATGCATTGCGATGAAGGAATTGCGCGGGTGAATTCGTGCTTGAGCGGGTGCCCGGACTTGTCCTTTGGAATGGTCGGGTCGACCGTTTGCGATTTACCTTCGTGGCCGAATTTGGCGTACGGACCCGAACGGGTCGGATCGCGATCATTGGCATAGACCGTATGGCACGCAGTACAGCCAGAAGAGCGATAGTCACCCGGTTGCTCGTTGGTACCCAGGAACCACAGATGTGGATCGTTCAGGCGTGTCTTGGTGATGTTGATAACGGGCACAGCGATACGCTGCCCCGTTCCAGGTCCGCGATTGGACTGCTTGATGTCGGGTCGCCCGGGTTCATCAAGGCGCTGCAACGCACCACTGCTGTTTGGAACCGCAACTTCAGGAAAGCCGCTGATGATCACTTTGCCGCCGCGCTCGAACACGCGGAATATATCGCCGGGTGGAATGGTTTCCCATGCTGGCAAAGGTGCAAGCGAAGGGAGTATCCCCATCTTGGTCATGTGTTCGGTGACGGGTACCGGATTTTTCAGTGCGGCACCCACGCTGTCGGCTGTGTACGCCTCGCCCAGAATGTAGCGCTTGAAGGGCAGGATGCCATTGTTATATGCGGCACCACCCCATAGCATTGCGCTGGTGGACATGAGACTGCGTTCAACCTGTAGAACGGTTTCAAGGTGACAGGCACCGCAGGCATCACGCGCCACCCGCAAGTCGCCGGGGTTAATGAAGCGAATGAATTCCTTTGATTCCTTATTAAGCTTGGCGTATGAACCTTTGGGATTGGCCGATTCCGGCGTGTGCCAGACTTTCGGGAAGCGCGGGCTGATGTGGGCGCGGTTCATCGCCATGCCGTAAAGCGCATCGTCCTTGCC
Source organism: Burkholderiales bacterium (assembly GCA_026786225.1). Lineage (GTDB taxonomy): Bacteria > Pseudomonadota > Gammaproteobacteria > Burkholderiales > Usitatibacteraceae > UKL13-2. The sequence continues at coordinate 4,353 of JAJAYN010000205.1, forward strand.
TTTGTACTCTGCGTCCTTGGGCCGCTTCACAGCGACGTCACCGCCGTGGCAGTCAGTACAGCCCAGCACAACGCCGGGATTGGCGTGCATCGTATGACGGTCGGTGCCCGTATGGCAGGTGACACAACCTTCCGATTTTTTGTCGGCGTCCTTGACAGTTTGGCGCTCGGGTGCCGGTGGATGGCTCGTGTATTTCACGTCCTGCGCTTTTTCGGCACCAGCTGCGTGAACAAGCCCTACCGCACTCAAGGCGACGAACGCGACCAGCAAAGTCAAGCATTGGCGCGCCTTTCGGAGCAAAATGCCGCTGTAAGCCGCGCGGATGCTGGAGTTTACGTTTTTTATATATGGGGTCATGTCAGTAAGTCAACAACAAATTCACGAGTATCGAATATTGCGGTCCGCGCTTGTCTTCTTCGTAGAGTTGCTTCAATCCCTTACCGGGAATCAACGCGGCTGCCGATGCATTCAGAACAATATTTTGCGACATAAACGGACGGTATTGCACACCCATGGAAACATCAACGCCCAGATCTTTGGACGGCGGCTTCTGATTACGCAATACGCCCAGCACTGAGGTGTTCATGAAGTTGAGTTTCGAAATATTGCCCAACACGCGCACTTCCGGCGTGAGATCGGCGTCGGCACCGAGGCCAAACAGTGCCAAGCCGGGGTTGACGAAATTTGACTGCCCTTGATCTTTCGAGGAACGCAGCGAAGGCAAGACGCCATTGCGACCGGAGAGCGCGACACCGCCGCCACCGATGAGCGGAACGGCCTGGCGAATGAAGAAACTGGTATCGGCCCCGGCGAACTGGGGATTCTCGAGGATGGCATCGAAGCCCGTTGCCTTGCCGTCGAATGGATTTTTGTCGCCACTAGCCACCAGGGCATTGGCACGTACGCGCAGCCAAGAAAAATCCCGCGATAATTCCGCGGCAGCAAACCCGGCACGAATGGTTTGCTTTTGCTGCGCAATCGGATTGCGATCATCGGTGCCCAGCGCCACATAGAACGAGGAAGTGAGATTCCACACACCAAAGTGACCATCGCCATTCAAGCCGAGATAAGTCACGCGGTAATTGTGTGGCCGCACATCGCCAACGACCGCTGGTCGGACGAGGAAGCCGTTGTTATCGTAGTAGTCCCGACCCGACTCCTGGTTGATATTGTGGATGATGGTCGCTTGGGTGGTGTGGCCAACGACGGGGAAATCCTGCTTGTACAGATTAGCGACCAGAAGGTGGTCACGGCGCGGCATTTGGCTCACGTCGTTCAGGCCGCTATTGGTGTCCTTTTCGAGGCGACGAAAGTACGCAAGATTGTATTGCAACTGGTTGTTGTCACGGATACCGAACAGGCGAATGCCAACCGGCACGTCCTGGAAAATGAACCCACGGAAATCGGAAATAAACGGTTGTATCCCGACGCGCACGGAATCAAAATCGAAGCGGTCCGAAACATTGCGCAAGTGCACGTCGGCAAACGCCTCCTGAATACCAAGATGTGAGTCGGTACGTTTTTTACCTTCGCGCGGATCGACACGCAATCCGCGCACTTCGCCGATGAGCGCCTGGTTAACCTGAATCGCCGGCACAAAGCGGAATTCGTAATCCGGCGGCTTGAAGGTGGTATTCCCCTTGAGTATGCCGATGGACAAAATCAGTGTTTCAACCAGAACGGTTTGTTGCGAGCGGCCAAACTGATCGTTTGCGCCGGGCCGCAGCGAGGATTGCGCACCCGGTGGCGTAGGCAGTCGCCGCGTCTCAATCAACGTATCTGAAATCGCCGAAAGTGCCAGAAACCAGTCCGGCCCCCACTTTGCAAACGGCTCAAACGGCTTGTCGCCTTTGTAAACATTGTGGTTATACGGGTCGTACCACGGAAACTTGAACCCCAGCGTGTCTATGATGCGCCACCGATCCGGAACCGACACCGATTCGCGCGGCATCAATGGCGTCGGCGGCGGGACCTGCTTGGGATCGATAGGCGGCAACTCATACTTCAGGGGAACGCCCTGCGGACGCAGCCGCTCAATTGTCGTTGGATCATTCTCTGCAGCCTTCTCCTGTGCGGCAGGCGGTAAAACTTGCGCGTAACTGCTCGCGTTGGTCACGCTGAGCACAGCGACGACGATCAATTTTAAAACAGGGCGTCTAATCAAGCCAACGGGTGCCGAGGGAAAGGACACGCTCATAGTCCCTCGCATACGTTTTGTTCAGTAGAGTCGTTGAACGGTGCCTGCGGACAATTGACATAGCGAAGACGCGTACCCTCTCCACGTGGAGCCAGCGTATCGGCACGCATCGCCTTAGGCGCATGGCCGATGCCGTTCGCGAGAATCTTGCCTGCGTTTGCCAAGCCGAGGAACGACACCATATCATCCTGATCGATACCGTCGCCAGAGATACCAATGGCACCGATCAGTTGCGAGCCTTTGTAAATGGGGAACGCGCCCGGGAAAATCTGGATACCATTCTTGGCGCGCGAAAGCCCAGTACAACCAACGACAGCTGATCCAGTCGCAGACGCAATGATCGCGTTGTAATTCAAATCGAGCTGCAAGCCCAGATGAAACGGACTCCAGTTGCTATAAGGCGTACTGAACGGGCCTGGCTCGGTGCCACTTATCCCGTCTGGAAAAAACGGTCGGGAAAGGTTGCCCACTGCCCGGTTTGAAAACGCGACGCCGTTCGCAAACATGGTCGGGTCGCCGAAAAACTGGCGGGTGGTCGAGATGTAGTTGGCAAATGTACGGTAGGGGGCCACAGGATTACCACCGGCACCCAGGTAATTGGCGTTGGGCAATGCGGATATCTCGGCTGCGGTACTGGTCAGCGAAAACAGCAGCGCACTACGGGCTTTCTGCAGCGACACATCGGTACCGAATACGGGGCCGTCCGGCGTGCGCGCCAATCCGAGCACTTCACCTTGTGTGTCGACAACCGAGATCGTGACCTGGACTGCGGAGCCCAGCGGCCGGCGAATCTGCGCGCGCGCGCGGTTGGCGACTTTTAACGCCTCCTGGATGATCGTCGTTACCTCACCTGCTTTTAGCTGCCCGTCAGTTCCATCGCGAACTGCATACCGATTCTGGTTATTACTGTCGACCAGGATAAAAGCGCCCTGAGCCGAAAAAGGACCTGTATCGGCTCGAAAACCCGATGCCGCATTGCCAAACGAAACGCCTTGACGGAGCGTTCCGTCAAAGTAGCCCCCGACTGTGACGAGCGCTCCAGCCAGCGTCGCAAAGGCAGGTGCCTGCGCCGCATTTGACTGTAGTGACTCTGAATCGACATAACGGAATGTGCGGCCATCTGCAGTGATACGGTTGGCGCGAATGTCGTCGGGTGCGCCGTAACCGATCGTGCCTGCGACAGCGATGAGTTCATCGGCATCCTGGTCGATATCGGTGATGTCCGGATCGAGGCCATAGACGCCATCGGCGATAACGCCGACACCGCCGACGAGACGATTGTTCTTGTATAGCGGTAAGCCCCCGGGATCAGCGGCAAGCCCCAATGGTGAGCGCTTTGGCCCTACGCTGCCATTATCCGTACGACGCATCAGGTCCGAGCAAGATAGTTGTGAAAACTGCACGCCGTAAAGAGGCCCGCCGGGTTGGTTGAACTCGCGGGGGTTGAAATTCTCCTGGACAATCTGGCTCGCTGTTCTGGTCGAGAACGCATTGCCATTTGAGGAAAGATACGCGCCGGTAATTGCTTTTGTCACAGCGGCAAACGTATCGGGAAGTATGTCTATATTCTCAAGGCCACCTGTGACCCCGCGATTACTACTAATTCGAAATGTCGTCTTTGCGCCCGTCATGCGGAATACGCCCAAGACGTTGCCAACGCGATCAACGACCGCAATGGTTGCGGGCTGTTTTCGCGCGGTCGCCTCATTGGCAGCTTGGGCGATGATGCGTTGAACATCCTCTACCGTCAACAAGTCAGTGACCGTTGCAGGCGGCGTGCAACTGCCGGTACATACGGCCGTTCCCACGTCGCCGCTGCCGCCGCCACAGGAACCCAGCAGTGCGATCAAGGTGACCGCACTGAGTGTTAACAGGCGTCGAATCATTGCGACGCTCCGCCAGTCCCGATTAATTTAGCCGTTGGAGATTGCGCGGTGTGATAAGCGTTTGCGGCAGTTTTCTGCAACAGCCTTGGCTGGTTGCCGCCGGGCAGGATGGGCGGAACACCCGATTTCGGACTGCCGGTATGAAATCCATGGCAAGTCTCACAAGTACCTGGGGCTTTGTCTTTGGTCGCCACATTACCGCCGTGACACTCCCGACAATTCTTGATGTCCGGAATTGCGATATCCGAACTCAACTTTGATTTGGTGACGGCGTGGCAGGATTCGCATTTATTGGTATTGTGTCGACTATGCGGAAAGCGCGATTTGGGCAACCAATGTTGCGTAATGGCGATCGGCGCAATTTGCCAACGGGCAGCGGGTTCGGCGCTTGCTTCGCCACGCTTGATTTGATGACACTCAAAACAGACGCGCACTTCAAACAGTTCCTGCGTGATCTTTTCCGCCTTAGCGTTCGCCCAGGTAATTGCCGCCTCGCGCTTGGTCTCACCAACACGCTGGCCCGGCCGTTTGATACCGTCTTCGAGCACTACGTCAATCGGCGCATCGGTCAGCGCGGCCTGCGCGTAGTATTCCTGCAACGTCGCGATCACGTCGGCTACTTTGCCGTGAGGCACCTGTCGAGTGGTGGCCTTGGGCTCGAATTCAAGAGAGTGACAGGATTGGCAGTGTTCTCCCATGGTCGTCGGCTTGAAACGCGTACCCGTCTCATCCGGCACGTGACAGTTCTTACAATCCATCTGCGCCTTGCCGTTGGGGCCGCGCACGCCTTTGGCACTCATATGCACATCGTGCGGAAATTTCAAGCCGGAAGCTTCTACGTAGCGCGCCTTGTCGTCTTGCTGGATACGGGTAATGGCCGCCGCGCCGGTTTTACCGGGAAGAATCATCGATACCTTGAACGGCGGATGATCCTTGCTAAATTCTGCAACATTCGCCACACCCGTCTGCGGGTGTCGGGATTTCAGATTTTGATGGCAGTCGGTACATAGTCGGGCATCTGTTCTGACCAGGCCATTTGGCCCTTTGTGATCGCGGTGGCAGGACGAGCAACGGGTATCGCCAAATACCCCCGTATGCACTGCCTTGGCCTCTTTCGTATCGAGCGCGAAATGCCAACCGAGCGCCTTATGACAGTCTTCACAAGCGCCATTGGTGACCTGTACAAAAGGTTGCTGGTGACATGCGCTGCAATTGCTGCCAAAGCTCGCGTGCGCACTCGACAACGGCCCAACGTCCCATGACGCGTCCGCGGCCAGCAAAGATTTTGTTTCGACCTTGCCATGGCCGCGGTCAAGCGCGTTCAGTACCGGCCAAGCCAGGAAAACCAGCAATATCAGACCACCCGCCAACCAACTAAAAGTGCGCTTGGACAGCCAGGTCGATTTCAGGCCGGCCTTGACGTGACTCTTGACCTCTTCAAGGTCATCTTTGAGTGGATCGATAAGTTCTACGCTAAGCGCAAGATCCACATCGGCTTGCCCTGGCAAAACAATGATCTCAAATGGGCCCACAAGGATCCGCTGCCCCGGTTTTAGCGTCGCGGCGCTCTCAAAACTGCCATCGACGCTAACGACACCGCCACGCGCCTCAATGTAGGAAATGCCATCGACACCGCAGATAACTTCCGCATGAAACAGCGCGATACGGGGGTCGGACAGATGCAATTTGCAGTCGGCGCCGCGTCCAATGCGGAGTGTTTCTGCAACCACCGTCTGCTCGGTGCTCGCAGGTTGGCCTTTTTTGTTGCGGGTAATGGTCGCAAGTTTGGTTTTCATCGCCGCCTACCAATAGAAAAATACGGCGACGATATGCGCCACCAATGCCGCGATCAGCGCGACAGACAACGGCACGTGGAAAAACAGCCAGATATCCATGATGGCCTTGTAGCGGATATCGGTGCGCGCGCGCGCCACGAGACGCTCCTTGCGCAACATCATGCCGTACAAATCCTGATGCTTGCGCGCGGCGTCGCCCTTGACAGTTCCTGCGCGCGACTTGATAAGTTTAACGGCCGATGCCGTCGGGCAATTGGACACGCGCTCCCGCAACTGAGCGTAAACACCGCCGCCGATGCGCGTCTTCTGGATCGATGCGAGCACGGCTTGATTAACCTCGTCGGACATACCGAGCGCAAGGCGCCGTGCCTCGCGGTCAATATCCGCAATCTTGAGCGTGAGACTTTCGAGCGTGTCCTCCGCAAGGTTCTCGGTCATCAAGCTTGGAAAGCGAAGGTATGTGTACACGCCATAGAAGCCGGACGCGATCACAATCATCATCAATACATAGGCGAGCGTATGCACGTTCCAGCCGACCTGAAAACCGGCATGAAGGGTCGCAATAATGATAAGTGACGTACCAAGATAGATATGCGCAGACAGCCATCCCTTGACGTCACCAGTAGTGCGATAGCGGCGCTTTTGAACACCGAGCCACATCAGCCAGAAAATAAGCAACGCGCCGATGGTACCGAGCGTATACCCGAGCGGCGTGCCACCGTAGTGCCCGAGCGGATATGTATACCAGCCGTAGGCAAAGATAACCGCCGCAACGACTAGAACTGCCAACTTTAAATATCGGTAATCACGATACTCGAGAATAGTGCGATGACGCATGATGACTGTGGCCCCCTAAGGCTATTTTTTCAACAGGCCACCCCTGGAGACCCATCGACTTGCGGTTCAAAAGCAGGAGATTTCACCAACACACTGAATCCACCCGACCTTTGCTTCCGCCCACGAGTACTAAACAACTTCGCAATTCTTATTCCGAACTATCCAAGCAAAAGACCTTAGATAAACGAAGGGTTTGAGTCTAACCGTTTTTGGTATTTAGTCAAATATCAAATCGCGTTTTGGCTGCGCCATGAAAACTTGGCAAGCGTATACCGTCCCCCACCGTTCTCGCGTATTGACGCAGGCTATAATTCCCAGCGCTTTTTTGCTGTTGCGCCTTCCCAACTTCTATCCTACCTGACTGACCAAACTGTGCTTATTTTCTCTATCGTTGCGTTGCTGATGCTGGGTATTGCATTGGCGTTTGTAGTGGTACCTTTGTTGCGGACACGAACACCCGGGGAATTAATTTCCGATGCAGGCAGCAACGTGGCGATTTACAAATCGCAACGCCGCGAACTTGATGAAGAGCTTTCGCGCGGCGCGATCAGCGATGCCGAACATAAGGCCGCACTCGGCGAGCTGTCTGCGCGCGTTGTTGACGAAGTGCCGGAGCAACAATTCGCTGTATCGGCTGGGTCTGCGGCTGGGGACCGACCGTGGTGGCTGGTTGCCGTTGTTGCTGTCGTGATGCCGTTGACCGTGGCGTTGTTGTACGGCACGCTAGGCGCACCACGCGCAGTCGATATGCAGGGACCACCAGTTGCCAGCGCCAATGCGCCAGCCACACAGGCGCCGGCGAAGCCTGGCGAAGAGCCGCCGATGTCGGACAAGCAAATACTGGCCATGGTCGATAGTCTTTCGCAGAAGATGCAACAAAATCCCAACGACCCACGAGGCTGGATTCTGTTGGCGAGATCGCAAAATGCGCTAGGCCGTTTTGTTGAAGCCTCGGCGGCATACGAACGTGCGGTCGCCCTGACCCCAAATGATGCGCAGTTGTTGGCTGATTTCGCCGACGCCGCCGTAATGACCCAGCAAGGGCGATTTGAGGGAAAGCCGTTTGACCTCATCAAGCAATCGTTGAAACTTGAGCCGACCAACATGAAAGCGCTCGCCCTGGCCGGTACCGCCGAGCTGCGCATGGGCAATCGCGCAGGGTCGCTTGCGCATTGGGAGAAGCTGAAAACACTCTTACCTAAAGACTCGGCTGACTACCGCGAAGTGGAATCCATCATCGCAGAGGTGAAGACGACCAAAATTGAAGCGCCAGCACCGATGGCACCAACATCGGCACCGCCACCGGCACCGGCAAACAATAAAGCAGGGGGTGAAAGCGCCGCCAAGGTCGGCGTCAAAGTCTCCGGGAAAGTGGTCATTGCGCCGGAGATCGTTGGCAAGCTGGTCACGGGCGACACCCTGTTCGTGTTTGCGCGTGCAAAAGAAGGGCCGCGCATGCCTTTGGCAGTGATGCGGGTGCCCGCACCAAAGGCGAATGGTTTTCCGCTGCCGTTCGAACTTACCGAAGCCATGGCGATGGCCCCCGGCATGACGCTGTCAGCTTTTTCCGAAGTCATCATCGAAGCGCGCATTTCAAAGTCGGGTAATGCGCAACTTCAACCTGGCGATTTATCGGGTATTTCAGAGGTCGTAAAGCCCGGCGCGTCAGGAATTACCGTAACAATAGGGAAAGTCGCCCCCTGATGATGGCATCCGGTGCCTCTGTTTCGCCTGCGATCCATACGTTGGCTGCCAACGGCTTGAGACTGGAGCGGGGCTCGCGTTCAATTTTTGACGGTGTATCGTTCACCGTCGGATCGGGCCAGGCGTTAATGCTGCGGGGTGCCAATGGGTCTGGCAAGACAAGTTTATTACGTACTCTCGCCGGCCTCACACTGCCAGACGCGGGCGCTGTGATGTGGGACGGTGCAGTACTGAAGCCGCTCGCAGCAGAATGGCGTGGTGCAGCACTGTATTTGGGTCACACCAATGCGCTCAAAGACGACTTGAGTGCTCAGGAAAATCTGGTCGATGCACTTTCCATCGATGGTATGGAAGCGTCACAACCCGCGCAACTCGACGCGCTCGAAAAAGTCGGATTGCTGGAGCGGCGTTTAGTACTTGCGCGACGCCTTTCCCAAGGGCAAAAGCGGCGGGTCGGGTTGGCGCGACTGTTATTGGCGCGCGCCCAAATGCCGCTCAAGTCCCTGTGGTTGCTTGATGAGCCCACCAATGCGCTGGACGAAAGCGGTGTGTCGCTGTTTACGCGATTGATCAGTGATCATCTCGACAACGGTGGCATGGCGTGTATCGCCACCCACCTGGAATTGAAACTGGCCGCGCCGACAAATGAATTGAACCTCGACGCGCTGGTGCGAAATTAAGCGATGAATACTGCCATGATTGCGCGACAAACTGCGGTGGCAACAACTTTTGCGCCTGAACATGGATTTCTTGTGGCGTTCGCACGCGATGTCAGGCTTGCCGTGCGCTCAAAGGGCGAAGTGATTCAGGCGCTCGCGTTTTTTGTGGTGGTAGTCAGCCTGTTTCCGCTTGCCATCGGCCCTGAATCTGTGCTCTTGAAGCGCATTGCACCGGGCGTGGTGTGGGTGGCAGCGCTGCTCTCGGTATTGCTCACGCTCCCGCGGATTCTGGCAAGCGACTACGCAGATGGGACCCTTGATCAACTGGCATTATCGGTCTATCCATTGCCTGCGATCATGGCGGGTAAAATAGTGGCGCATTGGTTGATGGCTGGCTTGCCTCTGGCGCTTATGTCGCCGTTGCGCGGTTTCCAATTTGGTCTTGAATCGCGCGAACTTGTTGTTTTGTATGCCAGTCTGATGCTGGGAACGCCTGTGTTATCGATGATTGGGGCGATTGGCGCGGCGCTGACGATTGGCGTGCGCGGCGGGTCAATACTGCTGGCATTGCTGGTGTTACCGCTTTACATACCGGTGCTTATCTTTGGCGCTGGTGCTGTCGAGCAGGCAATGGTGGGTATCGATGCATCGGCGAACTTGTCGCTGCTTGGCGCAATATTGCTTTTGGGTGGCTTGGTGGTGCCGTTTGCAGTGGCAGTTGCGGTAAAAATTTCTCTGGATTGACGTGTTGAGACTGACGTGAGCCTATACAAATATTCGTCCCCTGCTGTTTTTTTTCCGCTTGCCGGCAAATTGGTGCCTTGGTTCACGGTACTGGCGGTAGTTTTTTTTGTGATTGGTCTTTATCTAGGTCTGGTGGCTGCTCCCGAAGATTTTCAGCAGGGCGAGGTCTATCGAATCATCTTCATTCATGTGCCAGCGGCGTGGATGGCGATGTTTATTTACCTGGTCATGGCGATGTACGGCGTGATGGCGCTCACATTCAACACACGCCTTTCAGCGATGATGATGGAAGCACTGGCGCCGACTGGCGCGATGTTCACCGCATTGGCACTTTGGACAGGTGCGCTTTGGGGCAAACCCACCTGGGGTACTTATTGGGCATGGGATGCACGCATGACCTCGACATTGATTCTCCTGTTTTTGTACATCGGCTACCTTGCGCTTGTTACGCGATTGAAGACAAGAAGCGTGCCGATAAGGCTGGCGCGCTGCTGGTCATCGTCGGTTCCGTTAATGTGCCGATCATTTATTTTTCCGTTAAGTGGTGGAATACCCTGCATCAGGGTGCATCGGTGTCGGTAACCGCGTCGCCCAAAATGGCCGCGATCATGTTGTGGGCGATGCTGACCATGGCGATTGCGTGCTGGATGTATGCCATCGCCATTTCACTGACGCGCGTTCGTGCCATCATTCTCGAGCGGGAGCGCGGTCGTGGACTTGGGATGGTTTGGGTAAAAGACGAAACGCCCGCGACCGATGCGGCGGCCGGGTCATGAACTGGGCCGCGATTTTTTCCCTGGACGGACGTGCGTTCTACATATGGGGCTCGTTCGGCGCGTTCGCGATTGCGATGATTCTGGAAATCATTCTGGTACGCATGCGCAGCAAGCGTGCCCAAGCGGGAATTGAGGAAGAAGTGATGGCGGATAAAGTGAAGGGCAGAGCGAAATGAAAGCAAGGCATCGTCGTTTCCTGTGGATTGCGATAGGGCTGTGCGTCGTCGGCGTTGCCGTTACGCTGGTATTGCGTGCCTTCAACTCCAATCTGGTGTTTTTCTTTACGCCAACCCAGGTCGCCGAAAACAAGGCGCCAGTGGATCGCACTTTCCGTATTGGCGGTTTGGTGAATGCGGGCAGCGTGAAGCGCCAGCCAGACGGACTCACGGTGAAATTCGATGTAACCGATACGGCCAAAACGATTCCTGTGATCTACACAGGTATTCTTCCCGACCTGTTCAAGGAAGGCAAAGGTGTGGTTGCGCAAGGCAAGATCGGGCCAGACGGCGTATTTCGTGCCGCTGAAGTGCTGGCCAAGCACGACGAGAACTACATGCCGCCTGAGGCCGCTGAAGCGTTGAAGCAGGCCGGTAAATCAATCGACGGCGCGATGTTCGCCGGTCAGAAGCCTGTCACCACGCAAGCACCAAGTCCAACTAAACAATTGAATTAATCACAGAGGCAATTACCATGGTTCCAGAACTAGGCCATTTTTCGCTCATTCTTGCGCTCTGTCTTGCGGTTTCGCTGGCTATCCTGCCGTTGGTCGGCGCGTATCGCGCTGACGCGCGTCTGGTATCGCTCGCACGACCGCTGGCCCACGGCCAGTTCGTATTTATACTGTTCGCCTTTGCCTGTTTGATCTATTCATTTATCAGCAGCGACTTTTCAGTGCAGAACGTGGCCGCAAACTCGAACACTAAATTGCCGGTGTATTACCGTATCACGGCGTCCTGGGGCTCACACGAAGGCTCACTCCTGTTGTGGGTGCTGATGCTGGCCGGCTGGACGTTGGCAGTATCGATTTTCAGCCGCAACCTGCCGCAGGAAGTGGTTGCGCGCGTGCTGGCGGTGATGGGTTTGACCATGGTCGGCTTTTTGTTATTCATGCTCTTGACCTCAAATCCGTTTGACCGTCTCTTCCCGGCGGCCATTGAGGGGCGAGACCTCAATCCCCTGCTGCAGGACCCCGGCATGATTTACCACCCGCCCATGCTCTATATGGGCTATGTGGGCTTCTCGGTCGCGTTTGCGTTTGCGGTGGCGGCATTGATCGGCGGAAAGCTCGATGCCACATGGGCGCGGTGGTCGCGTCCCTGGACAACGGCGGCCTGGTGCTTTCTGACGCTGGGTATCGCACTCGGCTCGGCGTGGGCGTATTACGAGTTGGGTTGGGGCGGCTGGTGGTTCTGGGACCCGGTGGAGAATGCGTCATTTATGCCGTGGCTGGTTGGTACGGCGCTGATCCACTCGCTGGCGGTTACAGAAAAACGCGGCGTATTCAAAAGCTGGACGGTACTGCTCGCGATAATCGCGTTTTCACTTTCTCTCTTGGGGACATTTCTGGTTCGTTCAGGCGTGCTTACCTCCGTCCATGCGTTCGCCACTGATCCCAAGCGCGGCGTGTTCATCCTTGCCTTTTTGGCCGTGGTGATCGGCGGCTCGCTGGCGCTGTATGCATGGCGCGCACCGCAGCTGGGGCTCGGTAAAGTGCCGCGCGATTTTTCGCCGACATCGCGCGAATCTCTTCTGCTGGCCAACAACGTGCTGTTGGTCGTCGCCCTGCTCGCAGTGGTCTTGGGTACACTGTATCCGTTGTTTCTGGATGCCCTGAAGCTTGGCAAGATTTCGGTGGGGCCGCCCTATTTCGATGCCGTCTTCTATCCCTTGATGGCACCCGCTTTGTTCCTGATGGCGGTCGGGCCAATTTCGCGATGGCGCAATGCGACGCTGCCGGACCTGGTCTCGCGACTGAAATGGGCATTTGGTATCGCCGTCGTGTCCGGGATCGCCATCCCCCTCATCATGGGCAAATGGACGCCGATGATTGCCTTGGGATTGCTGCTGGCGACGTGGATCATCGCGGCTTGTGTGACAGCAATGGCGCATCGATTTCACGCCACCCCGGGTGACAACTTGTTCGCGAAATTTGCTGCCAATCGGTCCAGCTACTACGGCATGCATCTGGCGCACGTGGGTATCGCCGTATTCGTAATCGGCGTGACCTTGGTTAGAGGCTACGAGACTGAGCGTGATGTACGCATGGCACCGGGCCAGACGGTAACCGAGGGCGGATTTGACTTCAAGTTTGTGTCCGTTGCTGATGTGCCCGGCCCCAACTACGCCGCTTTGCAGGGCCGTTTCGAAGTCAGCAAAAATGGCAAGGTCGTGGAAACGATGTTGCCCGAAAAGCGCCGCTACTTCGCGTCGGGTCAAACGATGACCGAAGCGTCGATTGACTCTGGATTTGCCCGCGATATTTATGTTGCACTCGGTGAACCCGTCGAAGGTGCAAATGACGGCGCGTGGGGCGTGCGCATTTATGTGAAGCCATTCATCAACTGGATTTGGGGCGGCTGTCTGCTAATGGCGCTGGGCGGATTTTTGGCGTTGCTGGATCGGCGCTATCGGATAAAAGTAAAGGCACCAATATCCGCGACGCCAGCGGCTTCATTGCCAACGGCTTCACTGGCATCGCCTGCAACGGCGACCGCCAAATCGAAACGTCGCAAAGCGGCTTCACCGAAGGCTGGCACTCAGGCTGCGCAATAAGTCATGCCGAATAGGAAATAGACACACATGCTGCGTACTTGGCGTTACTTTCTGCCTTTGGCGATATTTTTCGGACTGCTCTGGTTCCTTTACGCCGGCCTGTCGCTTAATCCGCGCGAGATTCCCTCTGCGTTGATCAACAAGCCAACACCCACTTTTGAACTTACCCAGTTGCATAAGCCGGACAAGAAACTGGGAAATGCAGACATGAAAGGCAAGGTCTGGCTGCTCAATGTCTGGGGTTCGTGGTGTGTTTCGTGCCGGTACGAGCATCCGTTCCTGAATGAACTGGCAAAGGCGCAAGTGTTACCGATCATCGGACTCAACTGGAAAGACAAGCCCGAGGATGCGAAAGCGTGGCTGGTTAAATTCGGCGATCCGTACACGGCGTCTGTAAGCGATCTGGACGGTCGCACCGCCATCGATTTTGGCGTGTACGGCGCACCGGAAACTTTTGTGATCGACGAGGCGGGCATGATTCGCTACAAACATACCGGCCCCATCGACGCGACGGTGCTGCGCGAAAAGTTATTGCCCGTTATACGTGAGCTGAAAAAATCATGACGCAAATTGCATATTCCAACTCTAGCACTGGCGCGGCACCTGGCACACTTTTGCCCCGCAAAGCGCTACAGTGCTTGAGTTTCGCCTTTTTTTGTTGCGCGTTTGTATTCGCCGCCGACGCGCAAACACCGACGCCGGAAATGTCGCCGATGTCGCCAGCGTTGGAACAGCGTTTGAAAAAACTCGAAACCGAATTGCGTTGTCTGGTCTGCCAGAACCAGACGTTGGCC
>JAJAYN010000206.1 GCA_026786225.1 Burkholderiales bacterium
CATCCACATCCAGACACAAAACCCAGTCATGACGCGCCTCGGCCACCGCAAATTGTTTTTGCCGTCCGAAGCCCAACCACTCCTTTTCAATGACACGGCAACGACGCACATCAGCAATCGCACGGGTCTCATCCTCCGAGCCCGAATCCACCACCAGTATTTCATCCGCGAATGCGACACTATCAATACAGGCAGCAATTTGCGTCGCAGCGTTCTTGGCGATGATGACAACGGACAGCGGGATTTTGTCGGCAGACATGGCGTTGCTTGCGAGAGAGCGTAACAAAGACGTGGCGAGGATGGGTCAATTGTAATCGAGTGCGAACGCGGTTTTTAGACATCCTCCGCTACAATCGGCCGATGCGTGTGCTTCTGGTCAAACTATCATCAATGGGCGATGTCCTGCACAATCTGCCGGTGGTGTGCGACCTCGTGCACGCGTACCCGGAAATCGAGTTAGATTGGGTCACGGAAGCGCCGTACACATCGCTGGTCGCCTTGCACCCCAGGGTACGGCGCATCATCTCCACAAACCTGCGAGGCCTGAAGAAACGCTGGTGGTCGGCTGCGGCATGGTCGGGAGTTTTTGACGTTAAAGCGCAGCTAGCCGGCGAGAAGTACAACCTTATTCTGGATACCCAGGGGCTGATCAAGAGTGCACTCATTGCGCGTTGGGCCAACGGACCGATAGGCGGTTTTTCACGCGACACCGTTCGCGAGCCGCTCGCCGCCCGCGCCTATGACCGGCGGATCGCCGTGCCGCGAAATCTTCATGCCGTGGTACGCAACCGAAATCTTGCAGCGGGTATTTTCGGCTATGAGGTAGCGGGGCCGGCCGACTATGGATTGCGCCTTCCGACGACGCCAGCAAGCGTGCCCATCGAACGACCTTACGTCGTGTTTCTACACGCCACCAGCCGCGTTGACAAGATGTGGCCTGAAGCGCACTGGATAGCACTGGGCCAACGCCTGCATGAGTGCGGGTGGGGCGTGTTGCTGCCTTGGGGAAATACCGAGGAAAAATGCACCAGTGATCGACTCGCAAAGGCAATTCCGGGAGCAGTCGTGCCTCCCATGCTGTCATTGGTGGAGGCAGCAATATTACTTGCGGGCGCGCGCGGTGTGATCGGCGTAGATACCGGTCTGGCACACCTGAGTGTCGCGCTGGCTCGGCCGACGGTGGGTCTATATCTAACGACGTCACCAGCGTTAACCGGTCTTTACGGTAACGACCTCGCCATCAACCTCGGTGGGGGTACGCGACAACATCCGGGCACTCCAAACGTGGAAGAAGTCTGGCAAGCGTTTCAATTATTGCTCGGCCGGAAATAGCATTCAATCATGCGCTTTCTCTATACCCTGACACTGATGCTGATGCTCCCGCTGATATTGGCACGGCTAATCTGGCGCAGTTTTCGACAACGCGGCTATCGTGAAAATATTGGTGAGCGCTTTGGTTTGCAAAGCAAACCCGCGCTAAAAAATTGTATCTGGATCCACGCTGTTTCGGTTGGCGAGGCGCGCGCAGCAGAGCCGCTCATCAGGCGGCTGATGGTCGTGCATCCGGAACATTCAATTCTCCTGACCAGCATGACGCCGACTGGTCGTGCAACTGCGGTCGAACTTTTCGGCGACGCCGTCACCAGTACTTATCTGCCGTACGATTTTGTCGCGTTGCATCAACGTCTGATTGAGCATTTTCGGCCTGTACTGTTGCTCGTCATGGAAACGGAGATCTGGCCGAATCTGTTCCACACATGCAGGCGAAATCAGATTCCTGCGCAACTGATCAATGCCCGCATGAGTGAGAAGTCCGCTCGCGGCTACATGCGCTTTGCTTTCACTCGCGCACTCGCAAGGCAAGCGCTACAAACTCTGCGCGTTGTTGCGGCGCAGTCGGAAGCGGACGCGGACCGCTTTCGTATGATCGGCGCAAAGGAAGTGTTCGTAACCGGCAACATCAAATTCGATGTCAATCTCGATTCTGAAATGTTGCAATTGGGCAAGCAGTGGCGTGCCGCAGCCAGTGGGCGACGCATACTGCTGTGCGCGAGCACGCGCGAAGGCGAGGAGTCGTTACTGTTGGCAGCATACGCACAGGTATTCAACGCTTCGGAGCGCCTCGAAACGCTGTTTGTGATCGTGCCGCGCCATCCGCAGCGTTTTGATCTGGTCGCAAATGAGGTTCATGGCACGGCCTTGCGATGTTCAAGACGAAGCCGAACGATGCCTGGTGCCACGTACGAACCGTCCGAGGTATTGCTCGGCGATTCGATGGGTGAAATGACGGCCTATTATGCTTTTTGTGATATTGCCATCATCGGTGGCAGTTTCCTTCCATTGGGTGGCCAAAATCTCATTGAGGCCTGTGCCGTCGGCAGGCCGGTCATCATGGGTCCGTCCACATTCAATTTCAGTGAAGCCGCGCGCCTGGCAGTCGATGCAGGTGCCATGGTGCCGGTCGAAAATGCGCTGGAGGCAATGCGAACTTCACAACGCTTGTTACGCGACCACGAAGCACAAAAGACGATGGCAGCCGCCGGCTTGAAATTGGTCGCGGCCAATCGTGGCGCAACAATGAAAACAATGATGTTCATAGACGCTGCGCTCGGAGTATCTTAAATTGTCCATCGCCGATTTACTCAGCCAGGGAATGCAGTCGCTCAAGGCCCTGGAATTTGAGCAGGCGGAACGGATTTTTCTTGGTGTCTTGGCGCTCGATGCCAGGAATACACAGGGTCATTTTGCGCTTGGCATTGCCTGCTACCAGATGGGCCGGCTCAATGATGCGGAGCGTCATTTGTCCGAGGCGATTTCTATCAGTCCCGATTTCCTTCCCGCTTATAACAATCTCGGCCTCGTGTATAAAGCATCGGGAAATCGTGGCCGCGCCATGGCGGTACTCAGGCACGTGCTGACGATACAGCCGAATTACGTCGATGCCTTGTACAACCTCGCATTGATACAGGAAGAAAGCGGTGATCGCCCCGGTGCCAGGCAGTCCTACCAACGGGTGATTTCGTTAAGGCCGGATTTCTTTCGCGCGTACACGAATCTCGGCTTGTTACTTCGTGCTGACCACGAAACCTCGACTGCGCACCGATACCTGGAAGCGGCCGCTAAACAACAGCCGACGGACGTGGCAGCTCTGGTTAATTTTGCACTGATCCTCACCGATCTCGCACGCTATGCGGATGCGATCGGCACCTGCGAGCGCGCGGGTCAGCTTGAGCCTGATAATTTCACCGTGTGGGAGGCTTTGGGTAATGCGCAACGGCTTGCGGGCGACGCGAGCAATGCGTCGATTTCGCTGCGCCGGGCGCTCGACCTCAATCCCGCTTCAGTTGAATTGCAGTACGAACTGGGCCT
The DNA here is from genome assembly GCA_026786225.1 of Burkholderiales bacterium. GTDB lineage: Bacteria > Pseudomonadota > Gammaproteobacteria > Burkholderiales > Usitatibacteraceae > UKL13-2. The sequence continues at coordinate 3,370 of JAJAYN010000206.1, forward strand.
GGCGCAAACGGCGGCGGGCGACCTGGAAGCAGGGCGTGCGACCTTCAATGTTGTCGCGGGCGCACGGCCCGACTGGCTGAAAACACTGTTTGCACGCGATCTCGCTCTGCCAATCGTTTACGCGAGTGAGCAGCACATCACCGACAGCCGAGCAGACTTTACGGCTGGCAATGCAAATATTGAAGCGAGGCTCCTCGTGGATAACTGGTCACTTCTCGAAGCGGTTCAGGCAGTCTCCGGCTACGC
>JAJAYN010000207.1 GCA_026786225.1 Burkholderiales bacterium
GCACAAGACCGCGCACTACGCCATTTGCACCGGCTTCATGGCGCTGGGAATGATGTTGCCCGGGATGGCCAGCGGCTGGATTCAGGAACAGCTCGGCTACCAGCATTTTTTCATCTGGGTGTGCATCGCCACGCTACCGTCTTTGTTAGTGACCGCCTTCGTCAAGATTGATCCCGCATTTGGAAAAAAGGCTGACGCCTGAAATGACCGCTGCGGCAAATCCCGCACGCCTGATTTCATTGGATGCGTTTCGCGGATTCACGATTGCGGCGATGGTGTTGGTAAACAATCCGGGCGTCTGGGGAAGTATCTATCCGCAACTCAGCCACGCTGCATGGAACGGCTGGACGTTTACCGACTGGGTCTTCCCGTTCTTCCTGTTTATCTGTGGCGTGTCGATGACGTTTTCGCTGGGGCGCCGGGCGGAGGCAGGCGACGACAAGCGCGCATTGCTGCTGCAGCTATTCAAGCGCGCGACGATTATCTTTCTCATCGGGCTAACGCTCAATTTTATCCCCGCCTTCAATCTCGATACGCTACGCATTCCCGGTGTATTGCAACGCATTGCGCTTTGCACGATGCTGGCCGCGCCCATCGTCGTGTATTTTGGTTGGAAGCAGCAGTGCATGTGGATATTGGCATTGCTCGCGACCTACACACTGCTGATGTTGTTCGTGCCGGTGCCGGATGCAGCCGGTGTCATTGCGGCGGGCGTGCTCGAGCCGGGCCGCGACTTCGGCGCTTTTGTCGATAGACTGTTGCTCAACGGGCACCTCTGGGCCAAATCGAAAACGTGGGATCCTGAGGGCCTCGTCAGCACCCTGCCCGCTCTCTGCAGTCAATTATTTGGTGTGCTCGCCGGGCGCTGGCTATTGTCAAACAACTCGACTGCAGAAAAAACTGTCTGGATGATGCTGGTTGGCCTGCTCTGTCTGTGGGTGGGCGCGATGATCGACGCCACTTTTATGCCGATCAACAAAAGTCTTTGGACTGTTTCATTTTGTATATTCATGACCGGCTGGGCGTTGTTGGTATTTTCATGTTTCTACTGGCTGATGGATGCAAACGCATCAGCCGTATTGCGCGAGAAATCCCACGGTCTGTTTTTGCCATTGACGATCTACGGCATGAACGCCTTGTTCATCTTTGCGTTTTCGGGATTCATCGCCAAGATGCTTGGATTCATCAGAATTTCGCAGGCTGATGGTGCATCGGTCTTTCTGAAAAGCGTGCTGTATGCCCCCCTGCAAGCCTTGCCGATTGCGCCGATAAATGCGTCGCTCTTGTTCGCGGTTTTGTTTAACCTCTCCATGTTTTTGGTCGCGTGGGTACTGTGGAAGAAAAAATGGTTTATCAAAATATGAAACCTAGCACTGGCGCGCTTGTCGGAGCAAAAATTGCCTGGGCGCCGCGCCGCGTGGCGTTCTGCATTTTCTTTTGTGCCACATTTTTCGCCGCAGGCTGTGTGCAGGTATCCACACCCACCACAACGATGGGCGACCCTGGCATCCCGCCCCCCACGCCGCGCGAATTCCGCGCCGCTTGGGTCGCCACCGTTGCCAACATCGATTGGCCGAGCAAAAAAGATCTCACCGTCGAACAGCAAAAACAGGAAATTGTGCGCATCGTTGAGCGCGCCAAGGCGCTCAAGCTCAATGCCCTTGTCTTCCAGGTCCGCCCCGCCGCCGATGCGCTGTATCCCTCCATTCTCGAACCGTGGTCGGAGTATTTAACCGGCGAGCAAGGCAAGATGCCCAATCCTTATTACGACCCATTGAAGATGTGGGTTGAAGAAGCGCACAAACGTGGCATCGAACTACATGCGTGGTTTAACCCCTATCGCGCACGGCATACCTCGGCAAAATCACCGAACGCAGCCATGCACATTGCCAATACCAATCCGGAGGTGGTCAAGAGCTACGGCGGCTATCAGTGGATGGACCCGGGCGAGGCGCTCGCCGCGCAACGCACATTGGACGTCATCCTGGATGTCGTGCGCCGCTATGATATCGACGGCATACACGTCGACGATTATTTTTATCCCTATCCGGTCAATGTGCCGGGCAGCATGCCGCCTGTCGAAGAAAATTTTCCGGATGACCCTGCCTGGCTGCGCCATGTCGGACTTGGCGGCGGACTGTCTCGTGCCGATTGGCGCCGCCGAAACGTCGATCAATTGATGGAACAGATTTATCACGGCGTCCATCGCGCCAAGCCATGGGTGCGCGTCGGCATCAGCCCGTTCGGCCTCGGTCGCCCTGACCGTCGCCCGCCCGGTATTGTCGGCTTCAGCCAGTACGACAAGTTATATGCCGACGTTGAACTCTGGCTCAGCAAGGGATGGCTGGACTATCTGGTACCGCAGCTTTACTGGCCCATCGAGCAACGCCCGCAAGCGTTCGAAGTTTTGCTCGACTACTGGCTCACACAAAACACGATGAACCGCCACGTCTGGCCAGGGCTCTACACCAGCCGCATCAACAACACCGAAAAATCCTGGCCCGTCGATGAAATAATCAAGCAAATTGCGTTAACGCGTTCCAAGACGATGGCGCAGGGACACGTGCATTTCAGCATGGTGGCGCTCACGGAAAACCGCAAAGGCATCAACGATCAGCTGACGGCGAGCACCTACAAGAGTGCGGCATTGATCCCCGCCGCACCTTGGTTGGCTGCGGCGGAATCGACACCGGTCCCCCCGCTGCTGTCCGTGGACAGGGATCAAGCTGCGCGGACAATTACCGTCAATCTGACCAGTTTCAAACCACTTGCTGACGGACACGCGTGGCAACTTGCTGCATGGGTTCGACGCGGTGGTGTGTGGCAATTTGAGGTCGCCCCGGCTTTTATGGGGGAAGTCTCGCGCGCCGACGTCATCATCATTCGCTTTCCGTATAGCCTTGATGACGCGGCCCAGATTCCAGACAAGGTGGTTGCATTCTCCATCGACCGTTTTGGCACCGAGAGTGCGCGCGTGACCTGGACCGCAGGCGCGACGAAATGAAGTCCACAGACACACCGCCCGCCGTGTCATGCCTGGGCCTTGGCATCGACGCCGGTGGCACACAAACCCGCTGGGCGCTCGCTGACATTTCGGGCAAGATAATCGCCGATGGTCAGGTTGCCGGATTGACCGGGTTGCAGATGAGTACCGTGAGCGGCAGAAGGCATATTCACGACGTGCTCACCGATCTCGCCGCAAAGGTTCACGTGCATGGGCGGCCGGCGCGCATATTTGCGGGTCTCACTGGGTTGGGCGAAGGCATTGAAACCCTGCGCGCGTTGCTTGCTGGTGCACTGGGTGTCACAGCCCATGCCGTCGCCCTGGGTAGCGATGTCGAGATTGCCTACCGGGATATATACGCACTCGGTGAAGGCTATCTCGTCTATGCCGGAACGGGCTCGGTCGCCGCGTTCATCGATGATGCCGATTGCTTGCATCGCGCCGGCGGCCACGGAGTGCTGCTGGACGACGCAGGGGGCGGTTTCTGGATTGCGCGCGAAGCCTTGCGCCTCATCTGGCGCAACGAAGATGCGCGACCGGATAGCTGGCGCGAATCATCAATGGCATGCAAGATCTTTGCCCGCATCGGTGGCAGCGATTGGGCGCACACGAGAGAATTTGTTTACGGCAGGGCAAGCGATGATATTCGCGGCGAAATTGGCAAACTGGCGCTGGCGGTCGCCGCCGCAGCAGACGATGATCCCCATGCACGCCACATCCTTGAAGCGGCCGGAGAAGAGCTTGCCCGACTTGGCCGGGTATTGATTCTGCGTTTCGGCGTGCGTCCAGTCACGTTGTCGGGCCGAGTCGCCAAGTTGCATCCACTGATTGCGGAAGCGATGCAGGCGGCGCTACCGGATTCAACGCCGTTTCAGATCAAGACAAGCGATGCGCACTTTGCAGCTGCGGGCATCGCTGCGCGCAGCGTGTCTGTATCTGTTAAAAATAATTGAGATAAGCCAAATGAAAAAGCGACTGTTTGTCATCTTGTTGGGGCTCCTGACGGGCTGTGCTACCCCATTTATCGACCGGACATACAAGGCCGTCGGCCAAGATAGCCGCGCACAATTTCTGATCCTCCATTACACGCACGTCGATTTCCCTACCTCGCTTAAATTGCTGACGGAGGGTGAGGTCAGCAGTCACTACCTAGTCAACAATAGCCCGCCGACCATCTATCAATTGGTCGATGAAAACCGCCGCGCCTATCACGCCGGTGTGAGCTACTGGAAAGGCGCCACCCACTTGAACGCCAGTTCTATCGGTATTGAAATCGTCAATCGCGGCTATGACGAAACACCGAACGGCCGTGTCTGGTACGACTATCCGCAGGCACAGATTGACCAGGTCATTGCACTGGTCAAAAAGATCGTCAAGGAACACGACATCAAACCGGAGCGAATTTTAGGCCACAGCGATATCGCGCCCGGCCGCAAGGTCGATCCGGGGCCGCGCTTCCCGTGGAAGCAGTTGGCCGACGCGGGGCTGATCCCGTGGCCGGACGCGAACCTGGTCGATGCAAAGAAAGCCCTCCATGCGCAACAACTGCCGGATGTCGCATGGTTCCAGCAAAAGCTCGATCAACATGGCTTTGCGGTTCCGCGCAACGGCCAGCTCGACAAGCGCACCCAGGACACGCTGAGCGCCTTCCAGATGAAGTACCGGCAGTCGCTTTTTGACGGCGTCCCCGATGCAGAGACGGCAGCGCTGCTTGATGCCCTGACCTCGACCGACGAGATAAAGCCAAAATGATCCGCCGCAGTTTTTGTGTTTTCTGCCTGTTGCTAGCCGGTTGCGCGAGCGGCCCCTACATCGACCGAAGCTACACGTCACGTAGCCAGGATAGTCGGGCGCAGTTTTTGATCATCCACTACACGGCGGGCGGTTTCGGCGGTTCGCTCAAATGGCTGACAGAAGGGCCGGTCAGCAGCCACTATCTGGTCAACGACAGTCCACCCAGCATTTACGGATTAGTCGATGACAATCGTCGTGCCCATCACGCTGGCGTGAGTTCATGGCAGGGGCACACGCAGTTGAACGCGAGCGCCATCGGTATTGAAATCGTCAATCTCGGCTACATACGCACGCCAGATGGCCAGCAGTGGATTGACTATCCCGAAGCGCAAATTCAAGCCGTGATTGCCCTGGTGAAAAAGATCGTCAAGGATCACGACATCAAACCTGATCGAATACTCGCGCATAGCGACATTGCGC
>JAJAYN010000208.1 GCA_026786225.1 Burkholderiales bacterium
CGACAGGCCAACGCGCTAAGGTGAATTCCGCCTGATATCCGCGCGTATGGCACAAAAAGAGCGAACGTAAGGTCGAAACTTGCTCACGCGCGCAGACAAAACGCCGATTTCCGCAGTGCTTTCGGGCGCGCCATCGAAATTGCCATACACGACCGTTACGCGCGGGTCGTTCACATTGCCGGTGGGTAGCAAAAGGATCGAATCGGCTTTGAGCTCGTTGCTTGCGATGCGCAGGTAGGATTCGATAGCAGATTGGTTGCGTTCGTCGGCAGTCATCAATTGAACCGCGTAACGATTTTTGGGCAGGGTAGCAATGCGCAAGGCATCTGCGGCTAGGCGCTTGCCAAGCCAGTCGCTGGCGGATGATGTGCGATTGACGCCGTCGTCCGCCGCCAGCGGCACTGCCACTGCCACTGTGGGCGCTACGACGATCAGCCGCTCACCTGGTGTACTTTTGTTCGCCGGAGAATTTGCAGGCGCAGGTCTCGTTGGGGCAGCTTTCTCCATTTCCATTCTATTGTTTGCGGCGACCTGCCCAATATTTGGCGCGGGCGCGGTTATCGTTGCGGGCGCATCAGCCGGACTTTTGCTGATGTCCAAAATCGGGGAAGCCGGAGCCGACACGACCGGCGCGGCCTTGGCTGGAAGTACGGCCGGGGCATTCGTTGACATAGCTTGCTGGCCGGCTACAAAACCAACAGCTACACCTACCAGCAATGCCGCAGCGATCACAAACCCGATTTGTTTTCGATTGGATTTTGGTACCGGCAATACAATTTGTGTGTCGGTAATTGCGGCGCGCACATGATCCGTCGTGATGGTATGAGTGCCCGCTGCGAACGCGGCGAGCAGGGTCTTGTCGGCATAAATGTTGATTCGCCGGGTCAGTCCCTCAGAGGCATCGGCGATTACCTTTAAAGCCTCCGGACTGAACAGGTCAGGTCCGCGATAGCCCGCCGCACGTAAGCGAAAGTTGAGGTAATCCTTGATGTCCCGCGGCGGCAACGGGAGAAGATTGAAACTGTGCGTAATGCGCTCTTTCAGTTGACGGATATTGGGCATTGACAGGTGCTTGTCAAGCTCCGGTTGACCGAAGAGAACAATCTGCATCAGCTTTTCATGACTGGTTTCAAGATTGGACAGCAAGCGGATCTGATCCAGCGTCTCCACCGGCATCGCGTGCGCTTCGTCGATAAGCGCAACCACCCGCTTGCCACTTCCGTAGATTTCGATCAAACGTACCTGCAATGCCCGGATGAGTTTGGTGATATTGACCCCGTCGGTCGCAACGCCAAGATCGCTCGCCACCGTGGCAATCAGTTCATCAGGTGACAGAGAAGGTACTGCGAAATAAATTGTCTCGACGGATTGAGGCAGACGTTCCATCAGGACGCGGCAAAGCATGGTTTTGCCGGCCCCGACTTCCCCTGTTACTTTGACGATGCCTTCGCCGCTGGTGATGGCATAAATCAGCGCTTCCAGCGTCTCGCCTCGATTGGCACCGGCAAAAAAGAACTCGGTGTGGGGCGTAATCTTGAATGGCGCTTCCCGAAGTCCGAAATGTTCTAGGTACATCGTCATGAATGGAGGTTTCCGCTCTGGTCGTAAAACGCACAAAGTGTAGCATTGCGCTTGCCGCTTGTTAGTCGCTAAGCGGCGTTGGGCGAACGTCTAGGGGGTTTTTTTGTCCGCATCGGGCCTTAGCGCTTCCAGCCTGCTGTAAAGCGTTGACCGGGAAACACCAAGTACCCTTGCCGCCTGGGACATGTTGCCGCGAGACAAATCAATCGCAGCATCGATATATTTCAACTCGACGGCCGCCAATACCTGATCGAGCCTGAACTCCGCATTTCCAGTGATTTCCCGCTTGGGATCAAAAAAAGTTGGTGCAGCCGTTTCAGTCGACGTTTGTTCGTCCGGCACCTCGAACTCGGTAAGAAGTTCCATTTTCGCCACTGCGTAGCCAGCATATTTCGCCGTCAAACGGATGACAATATTCTTTAGCTCACGCACGTTGCCCGGAAATGCGTAACGCTGCCAGGCATCACGCGCGGAAGCGTCCAGCGTAAACGGCTCAGTATGGTGTTTGGCCGCGTATTGGAGGCGGAAGTGCTCCATCAGCTTCAATTTGTCGCTGCCAAGTTCGCGCAACGGCGGTACGAGCAATGAAAAGACCGAAAGCCGATGATAAAGATCGGCGCGAAAACGACCTTCTTTAACTTCCGCGCGCAGGTCACGATTGGTCGCCGCAACGATACGCGCTTTTGCCTGTCTGGGCTGCGTGTCGCCAACGCGTTGATACTCCCCGTTTTCAAGTACCCGCAGCAGTTTCGGTTGTAAATCGAGGGGCAGTTCGCCTATTTCATCCAGAAACAAGGTGCCGTCGCCGGCGTCTTCAAAGTATCCCGCCTTGTTTGATGCAGCGCCCGTAAAGGCCCCCTTTACATATCCAAACAGCGTGGGTTCAACCAGATTTGCCGATATTGCGCTGCAATTGAGTGCCAGGAACGGCAGAGCTGCGCGGGGGCTCAGGTAATGCAGCGCGGCAGCAACCCTCTCTTTGCCGCTTCCCGACTCGCCTTCGATGAGCGCGGGAAAAGCAGACGAAGCATATAGATCAATCTGACTCCTTAAATTGTGCATCGCCGGGCTATCGCCGATCAGGCTGTGCGCTATTTCGTCGGGACTGGACAAATGCTCGTCATCGTCGGCGTTGAGCGCAGCAAAAAGCAGTTTTCGCAGATGGCTGGGGTCGCAGGGTTTTGGCACCAAATCAATCGCCCCCAACGCCCGGGCGCGCCTGGCGTTGGAGTTTTCATTTTGCCCGGACAAGACGAGTACGCGAATCCGCTGTGACCACGCGAGAAGCTCGCCAAGCAGCTTGAACCCTTCGGTAGGCAGGTGTGGAAGCGGGGGCAAACCCAAATCGATGAGTGCGAGCTGCGGCTGGAATCCGCCGCTTTTCAACAGCATCATTGCTTCGGTTCGGCTTTCGCATACGCGTACATCAAACTCATCGGAAAGCACAAAGGACAGGCTTTCCCCGATCAAGGAGTCATCGTCGACGATAAGCAGCGAAGGTTTCAATACCATATTCTCAATGGAGAGGTGACCGAGTCAATTGGTGCTTCCGCCAAGATTATAGGGACGCCCGGACAGACGGAGCAATATAGTTTGGCGAACTAGTCGGCGTCGTCGTGGTCAACACCGCGTCAGGGCAACGTCAATGGCTGCATGGATCGGCTAAATTGCCGAGTCATTGCTTGCCCGAACTGAAACGGCCATGGTGAATGATAAAATAGCCACAAACGCGGCCGTATTTCCCTCGCTCTACTAACACTTACCCCACAAGCAAACCTTGTCTTCATCTCCTTCGCAATCATTCGTTGAAATCGACAATGTCGATTTTTCCTATGGCAAGCGCGCCATACTGAAAGGCATCAGCCTCAACGTACCCAAGGGCAAAGTGGTCGCCATCATGGGCGGCTCGGGCTGTGGCAAAACCACACTTCTGCGTTTGATTGGTGGGCAACTGGTGCCGTCAAAGGGCATGGTGCGCGTAGACGGCCAGGATATCGCGGCGTTGGACCGCGACGGCATGTACGCAATGCGCCGAAAAATGGGCATGCTGTTCCAATTTGGTGCGCTCTTCACCGACATGTCGGTGTTCGATAACATCGCTTTCCAACTGCGCGAACATACAACACTGCCTGAAGACATGATTCGGGATCTGGTATTGATGAAGCTGGATGCGGTCGGCCTGCGCGGGACGGCCAAGTTGTTTCCGGCGGAACTTTCCGGCGGGATGGCACGACGGGTGGCGCTGGCCCGTGCGGTGGCATTGGATCCGATGCTCATCATGTATGACGAGCCATTCGCAGGCCTTGATCCAATCTCGCTCTCCGTTGTCGGTCAAACAATACGCAAGCTCAACAACGCGCTGGGCGCGACCTCCATTGTCGTCACACACGATATCGTCGAGTCATTACAAATCGTTGATTACCTGTATTTCGTTTCAGAAGGGCGAATTGTCGGGCACGGGTCACCGGACGAAATACGCAATTCGGACGAACCATTCATCAGGCAGTTTGTGCATGCGGAGCTTGATGGGCCTGTGCCATTTCACTACCCGGCTGGCAATTACCATGAGCAGCTCGGCTTGGCACCCGTTCGGCCCGTTACCCCAAAGGGGTCACGTCCGTGATCGATGCCATCCGTAATTTAGGAAGCCGTGGCATCAGCAGCGTGTGGCGCGCCGGTGCCATGGCGCGGTTTTTCATGCTGATATTGGCAAACTCCGGCATGAGTTTCCGGCGCTTTCAGCTGACCATTCGCGAAATATATTTCGCCGGGGTCATGTCGCTGGTGATCATCATGGTGTCAGGCTTGTTCATTGGCATGGTGCTGGGCCTGCAGGGTTTTGAAACGCTACAGCGTTACAACGCGGAAGAAACCATGGGCGTACTCGTCGCGCTGACGCTCTTGCGGGAACTTGGCCCGGTGGTGACGGCACTGCTGTTTGCGAGTCGCGCGGGTTCCGCGATTACGGCAGAGATCGGATTGATGAAAGCCACCGAGCAACTCAAGGCCATGGACATGATGGCCATTGATCCGATGTCACGGGTGGTGGCGCCAAGATTCTGGGCCGGCGCCATTTCGATGCCTGTGCTCGCCGCTCTATTTTCATCGACGGGAATTTTCGGCGGTTATCTCGTTGCCATATTGCTGGTGGGGATAGATTCGGGCGTCTTCTGGAGCAACCTGCATGCCGCCGTCGACTTTCGTTACGACGTGTTGAACGGCATTGTGAAATCAGTTGTGTTCGGTGTGGCGATTTCGATCATTGCCACATTCGAGGGCTTTGATGCGGACCCGACCGCAGAGGGCGTCGCCCGCGCCACAACCCGCACCGTCGTCACGTCCGCATTGACGGTGTTGTTGCTGGATCTAATATTGACCGGATTTATGCTGAGAGGTGACTGATCATGGACCGCAAAACCATCGACCTTTGGGTCGGAATTTTTATGCTGATGGGTATCGCCGCGTTGCTGTGGCTCTCGCTGCGCGTCGGAAATCTTGGCGAGGATCGGCCATCCAGCACCTACGCCGTTGAGGCAAAGTTCACGAATATTGGCGGACTCAAGGCAAAGGCACCGGTGAAGAGCGCGGGAGTGCTTGTCGGGCGTGTTTCGGATATCTTGTTTGACAATGACAAGTTTCAGGCGGTCGTTACGCTCACCCTGGACGGTCGCTATTCGTTTCCGAAAGATTCCAGCGCATCCATTTTGACGTCAGGACTGCTAGGCGAGGTGTACATCGGGCTCGAGCCTGGTGCTGAGGATAAAAAGCTTGTTCAGGGCGACAAGGTCATGCTGACGCAGTCGGCCGTCGTGCTCGAGCGACTGATCGGGCAATTCATGTTTGGCAAAGCGGCAGAAGGCGATACGGCTGCTGCAAAAAAATAGGCGTTCGTACTACCCTGGAGTCGTCGTATACCTGACATTGGCAGCGTAGACGAAAAAGAGCAGTACGCGTTACTCTGCTGCAAGTCCCTTCATAACTACTGATCGAAGACAAAATGCTGAATAAAATCCTCGTCGTCGCCGCCGTCCTGGTCGGCCTGAATTCACAAGTCGCGTCGGCGCAGGAGTCACCAGATGCACTGGTGAGAAAAAATACGACTGAAATCCTTGCGGCGATCAAAGCGGATAAGGATTTAGCTGCTGGCAACCAGCAAAAAATTGAAAAACTCGCCGACGAAAAAATACTGCCGCTATTCAATTTTGTTCGTATGACGCAGCTTGCCGTTGGCAGAAACTGGAAGGACGCGAGCGACGCTCAAAAGAAATCGTTGATCGATGCATTTCGTACGCTGCTGATACGCACGTATTCGACGTCGCTCACGCAGTTCCGCAATCAAACGGTTGAAGTGAAGCCAACGAAAATGACGGCTGCTGACACAGAGGTGGTCGTTAAGACGTTGATCATCCAGCCGGGTGGCCAGCCAATACCAATCGACTACAGTATGGAAAAATCCGGCGACAGCTGGAAAGTGTATGACGTGCTGATCGACGGCGTCTCACTGGTGACCAACTACCGTAGCTCGTTCAATACCGAGATCCAGAAGAGCGGTATTGACGGCCTGGTGAAGTCGCTTGCTGATCGCAACGCAAAGAACGCGGCACAAAAGTAGTCACACCGTATGAACACAATACATTCCAGCACGGTGGTGGGGGAGGTTCTCCAGATCGACGGCGCGCTGAATTTTGAAAGTATGCCCAGACTCCTGGAAGAAACGGCGCTCTACGCTGCGCAGGAAACGCTGCCAAATTGCCTGGCAATTGACTTGGCGAATGTGACGGATATCGATTCCTCTGCGGTAGCGCTGCTGCTTCATTGGCGGCGGGAGGCTGCCCGTCTGGGAAAGCCATTGCGCTACGTACACTTGCCGCAAAATCTGGTGACGCTGGCCCAGCTCTATGGGGTGGACGATATGATTCACTGCCCGTCGCAGCAAGCAAATCCGGCGTCGTAGCGTTCGCGCGAGTGTCGTGACGATGTCGATGCCTGGCCGGGAATGGCCATGACGCCCGCAATTGAAGTCCTTGGCGTCGAGAAGCGCTTCGGACAAATCGTCGCACTTTCCGGTGTTTCCCTTTCAATCGCGCAGGGGGAATTCTTTGCGCTGCTCGGCCCCAATGGTGCAGGCAAAACCACGCTGATTTCTGCTCTGGCAGGGCTGACGCGTGCATCAGCCGGGACGCTGCGCGTCATGGGACACGACGTCGTGTCCGACTACCGGGCAGCGCGGCGCGCGCTGGGAATCGTTCCACAGGAAATCGTCTTCGACCCGTTTTTTTCCGTGCGCGAAACGTTGCGCTTCCAGGCTGGCTATTTCGGCATTGCACGCAGCGCAGCGCTGGATAATTGGATAGACGAGTTACTCGCCAAACTATCCCTCACCGACAAAGCTGACCAGAATATGCGTCAGCTTTCCGGCGGCATGAAGCGTCGCGTGTTGGTGGCGCAGGCGCTGGTGCACTGTCCACCGGTGATTGTGCTAGATGAGCCTACTGCTGGCGTTGATGTTGAACTCCGGCAGACTTTGTGGGCTTTTATTCGCGAGCTCAATAGGGCCGGACACACCATCCTTCTCACCACGCACTACCTGGAAGAAGCGCAGCAGCTTTGTTCACGTATCGCGATGATGAAACTGGGCAGGATCGTTGCCATGGATACGACCGATCATCTGCTCAATGCTTTTTCGGAGCGCGTGCTGCGCGTGAAAATCGACGGTAATTTGCCGGCGTCGCAGCTTGCATTGCGGACGCGACAAACAGGCGCCTGGCACCACTTTGCGATCCACGATCTTTCGGAAGTCGAAACGCGGCTTGCAGCTTTGCGGCAAGCGGGCGCGCACATTACCAATCTGGAAGTCGCCGAGCCGGACCTGGAAGAAGTTTTCGTTAATGTGATGAACAAATAGATGGTCGGCTTTCAAACACTGTTGCTGAAAGAAATACTGCGCTTCTGGAAGGTCGGCTTCCAGACCGTTGCGGCGCCGGTGCTAACGGCGCTGTTATACCTGTTCATCTTTTCGCACGTGATGTCTGGCAGCAATGCGACCTTCCCCGGCGTCACCTATGACCAGTTTCTGGTTCCAGGCCTGGCGATGATGTCGATGCTGCAAAATGCATTCGCCAATACATCCTCGTCGCTGATCCAGTCGAAAATTACCGGCAATATCCTCTTTATATTGTTGCCTCCGCTTTCGCACTGGAATTTTTATGGCGCTTATTTGATTGCGGCTGTCGTTCGTGCGCTGGCAGTTGGTCTTGGCGTATTTCTGGTGGGGATTTTTGTGGCGCACGTGCCGGTGCATAGTGTGGCGTGGATTGTTGTTTTCGCGTTGCTGGGTAGTGGGCTGCTCGCGGCTTTGGGCCTCATCGCGGGATTGTGGGCGGACAAGTTCGATCAGCTTGCGGCCTTCCAGAATTTCATCATCATGCCGCTCACATTTCTTTCGGGTGTGTTCTATTCAATCCGGTCGTTACCGGACTTCTGGCAGGGACTGTCGCACCTCAATCCGTTCTTCTACATGATCGACGGCTTTCGCTACGGCTTTTTTGGAAAAGCAGACGTTTCGGTCTGGCTTTCCTTCGGCGTCACCGCAGGCGCATTTTTTTGCATTTCTGCCGTCACCCTTTACTTGCTAAAATCGGGCTACAAGCTGCGGCAGTAGAAAATCGTACCCAGTACATAGAACGCCATTTGGTGCGGGTTTTGAGGCGAAAATGCCTGCGAAGGCGCGCCGGTGCTAGAGGTTCACTAATTCAATCTGTCAGGTTTAAACCCGTCCCATGGTCACTCCAGAAGCAATACAGGCTTATATCCGCGAAAAACTCGATTGCGAACACCTCGCCATCGAAGGCGACGGTGCGCATTTTCAGGCAGTCATCGTCTGCACTGCTTTCGCCGGCAAGTCGCGCGTTCAACGCCACCAAATCGTTTACGGCGCATTGGGCGACCGCATGCGCGAAGAAATCCATGCCCTCTCGATGCAGACGCTCACGCCGGACGAGTGGTCGCATCATGCTGTTAATTCCTAACCGTCCCGAGCCATGCAAAAACTAAGAATCCGGGGCGGAAAACCGCTTCGCGGAACCGTTCGTATTTCCGGCGCAAAAAACGCGGCGCTGCCAATCCTGTGTGCCGCCATCTTGTCGCCCGAGACATTGACGCTGCACAATGTGCCGCAGCTGAACGACATCGGTACGATGCTCAAATTGCTTGAGCAAATGGGCATCGCAACAAAGCGTGACGGCGAGACTGTTGTACTCAATGCAGCTAATCTGACGAACCCTGCCGCGCCGTACGAATTGGTCAAAACCATGCGCGCATCGATTCTGGCACTTGGACCGCTCCTTACCCGGTTCGGCAAAGCTCGCGTCTCACTGCCCGGCGGTTGCGCGATCGGTGCGCGTCCGGTTGACTTGCACATCAAGGGACTGGAAGCGATGGGTGCCACCATCACGATTGAGGCAGGCGATATCGTTGCGAGTGTCAGTAAATTGAAGGGCACGCGCATCTTCATGGATATCGTGACGGTGACGGGCACCGAAAACCTGATGATGGCAGCGACCCTGGCTGAAGGCACCACAATTCTCGAGAATGCGGCGCGCGAACCTGAGGTGGTCGACCTTGCCGAATGTCTTATCAAGATGGGCGCGCAAATTCAGGGACATGGCAGCGACGTCATCACCATCAATGGTGTCGCCGCACTTCATCGCGCTGAACACGCAGTGATGCCGGATCGTATCGAAACCGGGACTTTCCTGGCCGCGGTGGCGGCAACAGGCGGCGATGTGCGCGTGACCAACGCGGCACCACGCACACTGGACGCGGTGATCGAAAAGTTGCGCGACGCGGGGGCGACGATCACCAGCACGGAAAACGAAATTCACGTGGTAAGTAGCGCCCGCCCCAAGTCTGTAAATGTGCGTACCGCACCCTATCCCGCTTTTCCGACCGACATGCAGGCACAGTTCATTGCGCTCAACACCATCGCTGACGGCACGGCCATTGTGACGGAAACGATTTTTGAAAATCGCTTCATGCACGTGCAGGAACTGGTCCGCCTGGGGGCAAAAATTGACATCGAAGGCAACACCGCCATCGTCACCGGCGCACAAAAGCTGACCGGTGCAATCGTCATGGCGACTGACCTTCGCGCCTCGGCATGCCTGGTGATTGCCGGGTTGGCCGCGGAAGGCGAGACGATTGTGGATCGCATCTACCACCTCGACCGCGGCTACGA
>JAJAYN010000209.1 GCA_026786225.1 Burkholderiales bacterium
GTTTCATACGAAGTCCGCGCCAATACTGGCTCCTGGACACTTTAGCCGCCAGAAGGCGCGCCAATGCTGGTGTTTTGCTTTACCGGCGCATATTCCTTTGCTGTTGAGCCCGTAACCCTTGGAGGTGCCGTTGCATTGGTCGTCACCACCGTCTTTTCAGCGGCTTTCCCAACCGCTTTTTCGCCCGCTTTCTCTCCCGACCTGCCACGCGCGAACGAAAGCATGCGCAACATCGTCATCGTGAACCCGGCGTGTTCATCCGGTGCCAACGATAAATCGCGGCGACCGAGCAACGCGATCTGGTAAAAAAGCTGCACGTCATCTGCGGCGAGCCTGGCACTGGCATCGACAAACTTTTGCGCGTCCGGCCCGTCGACAGCCGATTCACCGATGCTTTGCACCAGCGCAATGCGCGCGAGCACGCTCGCAAAATCCTTCAGCGTAATGTCAAACGAAATACTGCGCGAAGCAATCTGGTCTATCTCCGCAACCAGCATTTTTGCATCGCCGCGGGCAAGGCAGTCGAGCAAAGCAAAGAGATAGGCTTGGTCCAACGCGCCCAGCATCGCCGCGACCTGATCGGCCTTGACTTCGCCTGCGCCATACGCAATTGCCTGGTCAAGCAGGCTCAGCGAATCGCGTACGCTGCCCTCTGCGGCGCGACCGAGGAGTGGCAACGCCAAAGGTTCGAAGGCGACATTTTCAGCCTTCAGTATTTTCGCAAGGTGGGTTTCCAGCAACGCGGACGGCAGGTTTTTCAGATTGAATTGCAGGCAGCGCGACAGCACCGTGATCGGCAATTTTTGTGGGTCCGTCGTGGCGAGGATGAATTCGACGTGACCCGGTGGCTCTTCCAGCGTTTTCAGCATCGCGTTGAATGCCGACTTCGAGAGCATGTGTACTTCGTCGATGATGTAGACCTTGTAGCGTCCGGATACCGGCGCGTACTGGGCCGTCTCCAACAGTTCGCGCATCTCGTCGACCTTGGTGTTGGTCGCCGCATCGACTTCCAGCAAATCAATAAAGCGGCCCGCATCGATGTCGGTACATGCCGAGCAGACACCGCAAGGCCTGGAAGTGATCCCGCCGTTGCCGTCAGTGCCTACGCAATTGAGCGCCTTGGCGAGAATGCGCGCCAGCGTCGTCTTGCCCACCCCACGGGTGCCGGTAAACAGGTAAGCGTGATGAATTCGCCCGGTATCCAGCGCATTGGCCAGCGCCCGCACGACATGATCCTGCCCGACCACGTCTTCAAATTTGCGTGGCCGCCACTTGCGAGCGAGGACTTGATGGGCCATGGGCTTGAATCTTACGGAATAAACAGGGGGTGGAGACCTACACGTCTGGAACCGATCTACGATCACCCTGACCCGCCGTCCAGAAGGATCAGAGCGTGTGCTGAATGGGGTGTGGCGAGCCTGACCCCCGGCACTTCAATTACTTCGCTGTGGCTGCTTCGTTCCCGACCTGACCAGATTCACAAAGATTGAATGCGGGGAGACCCGCCACGGCGAATTTTATCTCACTTATGGCGGCATGCCGGACTTAAAGAGAATCCGCTGCAAATAAGCCGACCGGCAGGCTAGCTGATCGCGCAGGTTCTGAAACCGCAAAACATGTCGCTGCGTGCCGGCGCATAGAAATTGCGGTACTGCGGGTACTTGAGGCGGGAATGCGAGACGAACGAACCGCCTTTTAGTACCTGATGCGGCGCACCGGGCGCATCAAAAGAAGGCTCGGAATATTCGCGGTAACGCTCGGCCTGGAAGCCCGGGTAGGGTGCGAATGGCGAAGCAGTCCATTCCCAAACGTGCCCGGTTGAGTCCAAGAATTGGTCGGATGATGTCGCGGCACATTCCCATTCGGCTTCCGTCGGCAGGCGGCGATGCTGCGCGCGGCAAAAGGCTTCGGCCTCAAAATAATTCACGTGCAGCGCTGCCAACTCCGTGGACGCGCCGACGCTTGCAGGATGCCGATTGATGTGCCCACTGCGTTCTCGCCAGGTATTGCCCTCGGAAGACCACATAAGTGGATCGCGGTACGCGCGGGAGGCACGAAAAGCCGCGAACTCATCGGCGCTGACGACACGCGCAGCGATATCGAACGGTTCAATTTGCAGGTGGTATGACGGTTTTTCATTGTCAAACCCGAATGTGCCGGCACGCGCGCCCATGCGCAGCATGCCGCCCGCGAGGTGAATATCAGGTGACGTACCCGCAGCCGCAGCGAGTTTCGAACGCAGCGGTGCCACGGCGGGCAGCGGCAGCCCCAGTGTGGTCAGCGTCATCGCCAGCGCCTCGGCGTGCATGTCCTCGTGCAGGAGTACGAGCTGAAAACCATACCGATCCTTGTCTGCACTTTTATCCAGCGCGTCAAGGACATGGTCGAGAACCCGCTGCAGGTAATCGAAACAGCTTTCTTTCGATGGATAGTCCAGATGCCACCGCGTCTGATGCGCAACACTTCTGGAATCGAACAGTCGATCTGCCACATCCAGGCACGATGCTATACGACTCCCGCCCACGTCGTCGGCACGCCAGCGCAACGCAAAAAACTCCTGGAACCAGGCGATGTGTGCCAGTTCCCAAAGCGGGGGATTAACCGTCGCGCCAACCGGAAACTGGCCCGGGACCCAGTATTGCGGCGGCAGGTCAGCATATAAGGCCAGCGTATACTCCCGCTGTGCGATCAGCGCCTGGCGCAGTGCCCGCACACCCGCGGGTACCTCGCGCGATGTGTAACTTGCTCCTACTGCGCCGCTAACTGATTCTGCAAATGTCACGAATCCTCCAATCCAATCCTGTCGTCGCCATCATCACGCCCGCGATGGCCGATGCCAACAATGGCAACTGGCGCACGGCCAGCCGCTGGCAGCAGTTGCTGGCGCGTCATTTTCGAACGATTGTACAGTCGTCGTGGCCTGTCGATGCGTTGCCGGAAACCGGCGTCGTCATCGCGCTGCACGCGCGCCGCAGTGCCCATTCGATCCGTCGCTATCGGGCCCAAAGGCCCAATGGCGCACTCATTGTCGTATTGACCGGGACTGATTTGTACGCGGATCTCGCCGTCAGTGAAGAAGCACGCACCTCGCTCGCACTTGCCGATGCCCTGATCGTGTTGCAGGAAGACGCGATCCAGTATGTGCCGCACGAATACCGTAAGAAAACACACGTTGTCTATCAGTCGGCGAAAACACTGCTGCCAGCGAAAAAGCTTAAAGACCGGCTCAATTGTGTGGTGGTGGGCCATTTGCGCGCAGAAAAAGACCCTGACGCCATTTTCCGTCTCGTCGAATCGCTGCCCGAGGACTCACCAATCCATGTCGTGCATATTGGCGCGCCGCTCGACGAGGCGCTGGCGGCACGCGCCAAGGCGCTCTCCAGCAGTTCACGCCACTATCATTGGGCCGGTGCGCTGTCGCACGGACTGACACGAGCTGCCATCAAACGCTCGCACCTGCTGATTCATCCGTCGGTCATGGAAGGCGGCGCCAACGTAATCGTCGAGGCGATTTCATCGGGCACACCGGTCCTCGCCTCGCGCATGTCCGGCAACCTCGGCATGCTTGGACAGGGCTACGCCGGTTACTTTGCGGTCGGCGATGTGGACGGCTTGCGCGCGCTGCTTGCGCGTTGCGCCAGCGACGCCAATTTCCTGTTGCGCCTCAACACAGCCTGCGCTGCACGCGCGAAATTATTTTCGCCGGAAGCCGAACGAATGGCGCTGGCCAAACTCATAAAAAGTCTGGTTTCCCGCTGAAACCAAACGCACCCTCGTCGCGTAGAATCATTGAAATGACTTCTGGAAGGCCGCAGGTAGAAATCGGCTGGCAAAGTGGCGAAAATTGATAAAAGTCTAGCGCTGGCGCGGCTTTCGGAAGCTTTTCTGCCTGCGAAGTGCGCCAGTGCTTGTGTTTCAAATAGGTCATTGGTCTGCGAAACAATTGACTTCATTCGACTGTGCGAAGAGAGACTGTCGTCGGCTTCATGAGGAAATAATGAACTCAGCCATCCCCAACACAACAACCGCAAAAATCACCGAGCGCAGTGTGCTCGCAGCGCGCTTTGCACAGGTCCGCGCCACGACCGAGAAGCTCACAGCACCACTCTCGAACGAAGATGTGAGCCTGCAATCGATGCCCGACGCCAGCCCCACGAAATGGCATCTTGCGCACACCAGCTGGTTTTTTGAGACCTTTATTCTTGAGCGCTTTGACGTCAATTTCAAACCGTTCAATCAGGCATTCCGGGTGCTGTTCAACTCCTATTACAACGCCGTTGGCGACAAACATCCCCGACCCGAACGCGGCCTGATTTCGCGCCCGGACTTCAATGAGGTATTGGCCTACCGCCAGCATGTGACCGCGCGCATCGCCGAATTGATTCCCAGGCTCGAAACCAGCACACCCGATTTCGCCGCTTTGATGTGGCTGGGCTGTCATCATGAAGAGCAGCATCAGGAACTGGTTCTCACTGATTTGAAGCATCTGCTGTCGAAGAATCCGTTGAAACCCGCCTATCAGCAGCGTTGGCCACTAACGCCGATCCAGGGACGCAAACCACGGTGGATCGATTATCGGGGTGGGCTGATTTCCATCGGCCGCGACGACGACACTGCGGAATTTGGTTTCGATAATGAGAGCCCGCGCCATCAGGTCTTTCTGCTGCCCTTTGAATTGGCATCGTATCCCGTGACACACGGCGACTTCGCCACGTTCATTGCCGACGGTGGTTACACGCAGCCGGCGCTGTGGCTGTCGATGGGCTGGGATTGGGTGCAGGCAAACCGCATCGAAGCCCCGCTTTACTGGCAGATGCGCGACAGTGATTGGCATACCTTCACCTTGCACGGCATGGCACCGATCGACGCACACACGCCGATTTGCCACATCAATTATTTCGAGGCCGATGCCTTTGCCCGGTGGGCTTCGACGCAGGCAAAATGGAAAGGCGCGAGGTTGCCGCGCGAGACAGAGTGGGAGCACGCAGCGGCCCTGACGGAAATCGCAGGTAATTTTCTTGAGAGCGACGCCTTGCACCCGCTGGCACTACGCGAAGAAAAACCTTCCTCGTATCCGGCGCAGTTATTCGGCGATGTCTGGGAATGGACACAAAGTGCCTACCTGCCCTATCCACGCTACCGCGCGGTTGAAGGCGCAGTAGGCGAATACAACGGCAAATTCATGTGCAATCAGTTTGTGCTCCGCGGCGGCTCGTGTGCGACGCCCCGACAGCACATTCGCCCGACCTATCGAAAC
>JAJAYN010000210.1 GCA_026786225.1 Burkholderiales bacterium
GCCTGTGGTTATCCGATGGCCTGTCGCGCAACACCATCGAAAGTTACGGTCGCGACATCGCTCAACTATCCCAGTGGCTCGAGAAAGAGCAAGCCGGATCGCTGCTGTCTGTGGAGCCGCAACATCTGCAGGCTTTCCTCGGCCATCGTATCGATACACTGCATGCCAGCCCGCGCTCCACTGCACGGCTGACCTCCGGGATGAAACGATTCTTCCAGTACCTCCTGCGTGAAAAGCTGATCACGGCGGACCCCAGCGCGCATCTGCAATCACCAAAACTCACCCGTGGGCTGCCGCAATCGCTTTCCGAAGCCGATGTCGAGGCGCTGCTGGCGGCACCGGATGAAGAAACCCCGCTGGGCCTGCGCGACTGCGCCATGCTGGAAACGCTCTACGCGAGCGGATTGCGCGTGACTGAACTGGTGACGCTGAAGGTGGCACAGGTGAGCCTCGATATGGGTGTGGTTCGCGTCATGGGCAAAGGGTCGAAAGAGCGGCTGGTACCGCTCGGTGAAGCGGCGTCAGACATCATTCAGCGCTACATAACATCAGCGCGCGGCGAGATTCTTGGCGGCAAGAAAACCGATGACCTGTTTGTCACGCAACGCGGCAGCGCCATGACGAGACAGATGTTCTGGCACCTGATCAAACGTCATGCGATCAAGGCTGGTGTGAGCAAACCACTGTCGCCACACACCGTGCGTCACGCGTTTGCCACCCACCTGATCAACCATGGCGCGGATTTGCGTGTGGTGCAATTGCTGCTGGGACACGCCGACATTACGACGACACAGATTTACACGCACGTGGCACGCGAGCGGTTGAAGCAGATCCATGCGTTGCATCACCCGCGCGGATAGCGAATGCTGACAAAGAGATTTTTTGATGAAGATCGCCTATCCATGAGGCGTTTCAGGCCTTTTTGCTTCAAGAGCCGCGCCAGTGCTAGCGTTTAAAAATGACAAAACACTCTGAAACACCTGCGACATCCATGCTCAAACTGCACGGTGTCACGTATACGGAACATGTCTACGACTATGTCGAGCACGGCGGTACCAGCGTCTCGTCGAGCTCGCTCGGCGTCGATGAGCACCACGTCGTCAAGACGCTGATCTTTGAAGACGACAAGCGCCAGCCACTTTGTGTACTCATGCATGGCGACCGCAAGGTCAGCACCAAGGAATTGGCGCGGCAGATTGGCGCGAAGCGCGTCGCACCGTGCAAGCCCGAGGATGCAACGCGCCACTCGGGCTATCAGGTTGGTGGTTGTTCGCCGTTTGGGTTACGCAAACCGATGCCGGTGTTCATGGAGGCATCTATCCTGGCGATTGAACGCATCCTGATCAATGGCGGCAAGCGTGGGTTCCTCGTCGGCATGCCGCCACAGGAAGTGGTACGCGTGTTGAAGCCGAAACTGGTGACTGTTGCGCTGACCGAATAGCGCCGCGACGCATTCCGCCTAACGCCCGAATACGCGCAATAAAAGTGTCAGTGCCAGACTGACCAATATGGTGCTGGTGATGGGTAAAAAATACTCACGGCCCTTGTACGTGAAGCGAATATCGCCAGGCAGTTTCCACAGGCCCAGCTTCGCCAGTTGCGGTGCAAACAGTCCGAGCAGAATCACGACGACGGCCAGTATCAGAATCCACTTGATCATTGTTTATGCGGGCAATGCCCTAAACCACGTTGCCGTCACCAAATCCTGGCAACGTGCGCGCGCTCGCATCGTCGCGCCGCCGCGCAATGGTCACTCCGACCATCTTTACGCCGCGCATGTGATTGATCTTGGCCACACTGATTTTCACCCACTGTGCCTTAAAGTCATGTAGCACAACTTGCGAAATATGTTCGGCCAGCGCTTCGAGCAACTTGAAATGCTGGTCCTTTAAATCGCTGCGAATGCGCTCCACCACTTTGCCGTAATCGACGGTATCGCGAATATTGTCGCTTTCACCCGCGACATGCGTATCGAGGCCGATGTCGAGATTGAAATCGAGTGTTTGCGGGGAAAGTTTTTCCCACTCGTAGATGCCGATCCACGCGTCGGCGCGAAGCTCGCGGATGAAGATGGTGTCCATGCAAAGTATTGTAGAGTACGCCCATGACAAATTCCGTGATCAGTATCATTCTCGCTTACCTGATCGGCTCGCTTTCATTTGCCGTCATTGTCAGCTGGGCGATGGGCCTGCCAGACCCACACACCTACGGCTCCGGCAATCCGGGTGCCACCAACGTGCTGCGCACCGGGAAAAAACTCGCCGCGATACTCACCCTGTTGGGCGACGCCGGCAAGGGCTGGTTTGCGGTGTGGCTGGCGCAGAAATATGCCGTTGATTTTGGGCTCTCGCCCACCACACTTGCATGCGTGGCCATTGCCGTTTTTCTTGGACACCTGTTTCCCGTATTCTTCAGGTTTCTCGGCGGCAAAGGTGTGGCCACGGCGCTGGGCATTCTGATCGCGATCAACCCCTGGCTTGGCCTCGCGACATTTTCGACGTGGCTGATCATCGTGTTTTTCTTTCGCTACTCGTCGCTCGCCGCCATCGTCGCATCGATATTCGCGCCGGTGTATTTTTTCTTCCTGTTTGGCATCACTGCAGCGCTTCCCGCCGTCATTCTGATGTCGGCACTGCTGGTCTGGCGGCATCGCGAAAACATTTCGAAGTTGATGGCGGGCACTGAATCGCGATTGGGCGCAAAGAAGCCGGCGACCGAAAGCCCGGCAGCGGAGACTGCAAAGAACTAATACTGGTGGGGCGTTCCGGACATTTTCGGCCTGTGAAGCGCGCCTGCGCTATACATCGTGTCACGTTCAGTATTGCAAACCGCTCACACCGTTTCGCCGAAAGCGAAAATGCAACGTTTTAAAATTTTTACCCGTTACCTGCTCGGGTCGTTTTTCGTCCTCGCCGGCATCAATCATTTTGCGAATACGCCGATGTACGTCGGCATCATGCCACCCTACCTGCCGTGGCATCTCGAGCTGGTTTATATCAGCGGCGCCGCCGAAATCGCTCTCGGCATCCTGCTATTGATCAGGCGTTACGCAACGTGCGCTGCGTGGGGACTCATCGCTTTGAGTGTGGCGGTATTGCCTGCAAACCTGCATATGGCCTTGCACGCGCAACTCTATCCCTCGATTGCGCCGGTTTGGTTGTGGTTGCGTTTACCGGCACAGGCGTTGCTGATTGCGTGGGCCTGGTGGTACACGCGCGCGTATGGACTAGGGAATAGGGAATAGGGAATAGGCAATAGCCCCGGTACCACGCTATCGCTAACGCAAACGCAAACGTTTACCCTCTTGCAAATGATCGCGTTTGGCCAGCGCAGGAAACCAGCGCATCCACAGCGCCGCCACCAGCAGCGTGCCAAATCCGCCCAACATGACCGAGCCGACGGGTCCCACCAACGCTGCCGTGGCACCCGATTCGAATTCACCAAGCTGGTTCGATGCGCCGATGAATATGGAATTGACGGCGCTTACACGCCCACGCATTTGCTTGGGCGTATCGAGTTGTACAAGCGATTGCCGAATCACCACGCTCACGATGTCCGCCGCACCGCTGACCAGCAAAGCGAGAAACGAAGTGACAAATACGGTGGAAAGACCGAACACGAGCGTCGATCCGCCGTAAACGGCCACCGCCATGAACATACGATTACCCACTTTCCGCTGAATCGGCCAGCGCGTGAGCACAATCGACATCAGGGCCGCCGTAAACGGCCACCTGCATGCCAGCCGAACTGAACGCCATCAGCATCTGGTTACCGGTGGCGCTCACCACTCGGCCACACCAGAAGCGCATGAACTGCGGTGCCTGCCAGAGTGAATCTGCTGTGCGGAAGACTGTCATGACGGGTCAGGCCGTTTGGTAGTTCGCAGACAGACGGGCGACTGGCACGGGGTCATCAGTCGAACCCGGCGACGAAGAAGGCATGAACGGGTGACATGCGAGAGCAAGCCACGGTGCGGTGGCGCACAGACAGAAAGCGTCATGCGCGTAATGATTCGATGGGCTTGATAAGTACGCGACGTTGTGACACTGGTGTGGACTTCTCCTACGGAAAATTGGCGGCCGGACAGTATTAAGACCGCGATTCTGCACGCGAGTGCACAGTTGTTAACCATTGTTACATTGTATGAGATCGGGCGAAAACGTTAAGAAAGTCACATAGAATTTTCATCTGGATAGTGCACCATTTGTACTCGGCGTGAGGCGCATGAATTGGCAGCGCGCCCAGGACCGCAATACAGCACATCGCGGCGCGGCGCAATCAATCAAACACGAAGCATGTCATGCACACCGGGGCCTTTTATTTCAACGATTGGACAGCCTTGGCATCGCGCCTCGTGCGCCCCCGCGCCCGGCTGATCGTGTGCATCGTGCGCATCCTCCTGTTTGGCGCGCTGTTAGCCGGCGTCTCCGCTACGTTTGCGCAAGGTGCACAGACAGCCTATTCGCGTCTTGGCACACCGGAGGTGCTTTCTCCACTGGGAAGCCCGCTGTGGGTGAAAATCCCCGTAGAAGTCACCGACACAAACGCTGAAATCGCCGCATCCAGCTTCTCGCTGGGTGCGCGCCCGGTAAACGCCGGTATCCCGTTTCTGGAAAATGCAGAGATCAGTTTTGAGCGACGCGATACGAAATATTTTCTGGTGATCCGCTCGCGACAACCGATAGAAGAGCTGGCCATTGGCGTAATCGTCCGTGAGCGCCTGATGAATGGTGTGCGTAGTCGCGAGTTCATGCTGCTGCTCGACCCGCCACCGCTGTTCGAGGCCAAAGTTGCCGAGCGGGCCATCGATTTGGCTGCATCTGCGGCCACCAC
>JAJAYN010000211.1 GCA_026786225.1 Burkholderiales bacterium
TCAATTTTTGGCCGTCTTTGTGCCACGGGTCGCCGAATTCGCCGCCGCCACGCACGTGGCAGGTACCGAGAATGCCACCGCGTTCCAGCCATGCCAACGCGGATGGGTTGAACGTGGGCGACAACGTAATCCCGTACGCGCCATAGCCCCGCAAGAGCGTCGGATTATCGCCGTTGAGCCTTGTGCCTTTCTTGTAGATCAACGAAAGCGGAACCTGTACGCCATCCTTGGCCGTGACCATCAGTCGCACTTCATCGATAGCAGAAAAATCAACCGCCGATTTGGGATGCAGCGACAAAGGAATGACGTTCGCCGAGCGTTCTTCAATATTTACGTAGCGCGGTGCTTCGGTCCAGCCTTCCAGACGCAGGATTGCGCCCGGTCGCTTGGGGTGCGTAACGAGCTGGCGTATGGCGAGGTCGAACGGCAGGCGCACGAATTCGAGTTTCCCGCCACTGAATACGGAATTGCTGAAATTAAGCCGCTGCAAACGATCCACGCCCGCGAACAGTTCGCGAATGTAGAGTGCGTCCTGCGCGACGGCGAGTTGTCGAATCACCGTGTCGCCCGCAGCAACGATGGTGGTCGCCGTCGCAATATCGGGGCGCGCAATCGACGTGCGCACGACTTTGTTTCGTGGCGCATTCTTGGCGGTCACCAAAAACAACGCCCCATCATGAACCGCGAAACTCGTCACAAGATCCTTTGGATCAGCCACTTTGCGCCAGGTGAACGGTTGCGCATAAATCGAGGCCGGACCCGAGGCCGGTGCCACGTACAAACTGATTTCATTCAAGTCACCATGACGAATGGTTCCAAGGAGAAAACGCCCGTCCGGCGTTATCTGCACGCCGGGAATATCGATGTCTGCAAAATCGATCCTGGTGCCGCTTGCTACACCAGGTCCCAGGATGGCCTCATCCTTTGCCAAATCGCGGCCCAGCACATGCCGGTATACGCGGCTGAAAAGATAGCGATTCTTTTTATCGTTCGGCTTGGTGGCAGGAAGGCGATTGTAGAAAAACATGCGGCTGTCATCGGCCCAGTTGCTCTCTTCGGCGAATCCGATTCGATCGAGCACAACACCGAGGTCGCGTGCGGCGGAAACCTCGATGATGCGAAGTGAGGTGTCTTCCGACCCACCCGCTGCAATACCGACCAGTACGTGCTTGCCATCCGGGGATGCATTGAAATAATCGAGCGCATAGCGCTGGCCAGGTGTGTTGAGGGCCTGCGCGTCGAATAACAAGCGCTCAGGGCCATTGAGACCGTCGCGCACGTAGAGCTTGCGCATACTGTCACCGGGTGCGAGCTTGTAGTAAAAAACGCGCGTCGATGCGCCCGTGCCGGAAATCTGCACACTGGTAATGGATATACCCGCCTCTGAAAGCACGCTGATTCGCTGCTGCAGCGCCGCTCGCCCAGGTAAAGCATCGAGAGTGTTGCGGGCATATTCGCCTTGCGCTTTCATGAACGCGATCACTTCGGCGTTCTTGACATCCTCAAGATAGCGATATGGATCGACGACGACCTGACCGAAAAACGTTTCACGCACATTGCGCACAGGCGCCACTGGCGGGCCGGCTGGGCGTAAAGGCTCCGGTGCCTGCACCACCGCAGCGACTATCTGTTTGGGCACCTCGGCAGGCGGTGGTGTCGCGCATGAGGCAAGAAGGCATGCCAATCCTGCGAGCGATGCCTTGACTGACTTTGTGGGCGAAAAACTCGATGGCAAATTATTGTTCAATTGCAGGACTCCGGATGTTGTATAGCGAGCGGAAACATGGGCTGAAGAACTGCGCAAGTGAACATATTTTGCACCTTCCGCGCACTTCCACACTTACCAGTAATTTTCGACAATGATGTGACCGGGTTCAAGCTTGCGGTTCATGCGAAATCCGCGACTCTTCAAGAGTTTCCGCATGGTTTCCACCATTTCCGGATTTCCACACAACATGAACCGCGAACGCGCATCGCTGAGATTTACGCCGGCTGCCGCTTCGAGTGCACCTGATTCGACCAGGCTGTTGATGCGGCCGTGCAGTGCGCCGTGTAGCCTGTCCCGCGTGAGCGTTTTGACAAAATGGAATTTCGCCATGCCCTCGCGTGTGTGATCCGCAGCGAGTTGCTCGAGTTCCTCGGTGTAACCCAGATCGTGACGTTCGCGCACCGACAGCACCAGGACAATATTCTCAAAGCGTTTCCAAACAGCTTCATCGCGCAACATCGAAATATAGGGTGCCAACCCGGTACCGGTCGCGATCAGCCATAGGTCCTGCTCCCGGCCCGGCTGTTTGAAACGATCTGCAGTAAGGAAACCCTGCGGCATCTGCTCGACCAGTACGGTATCGCCGATATTGAACCGTCCGACACGACAGGAAAACTCTCCGCTTGGCACTACCAGCAGAAAAAACTCGAGAAATGGTTCGTGCGGGGCAGACACAATCGAATACGCACGCCAGATCGTTTCGCCGTCTTCTTTGACCAAGCCGATGCGTGCGAACTGACCCGGTATGAAGACATAGCTTGGATCACGGCGCAGCCGGAAAGACATCAGCGCTGGATTCCAGCGGTGCAGCCACACCACCGGTTCGGCGGTGACTTTTGCCGACGCAGGAAAAGCGGGAGAAGCCGGTACGACAGTGACAGGCGTTGTGATGGTAATGGGAATTGGAGCGTTCGACATGGTACGGACTAGGTTGCGCCTTCGATTAGCGCTTGGGCGCAGGATTTCGGTAGTCTAGCAAATCGGCTGTTTGGAATGCGTTGCGCCAATTCCGAACAACACCCCGAAGTTCAAAACGTAGAACGCCATTTGACGAGGCTTCGCGGATCAAAACGGCTGAAGCAGCGCACCAGTGCTAGTGTTTACCTTATTTCTTTGGAAAACCCGTGTTTCGCCTACCGTCTAACGCGGGTGAAGTAGGTGGCAATCACGCATTCACCAACGCCCGCTTCCGCAGTCCATCATCCGCCAGATAAATAGCGTAAAGATCCGTTGTATGGCCATCTCCATCTTCCCGCCCGGCACCACAATGGTAATGGCGCGCAACATGAAGGAATCATGGACGACGTTCGGCAGACATTGAAAGTCGATGCCCTCTGGGATGGCGAAACCAATGACGACCAGACTTAAGCCTACGTTGGCACTTGAGACGCCGCAATGTCGCTTACCAGGAAATTCCTGCACAGTCCGCTATCTTTCCTTCACGCCGATGTAGGTGCTGAATGCGAACATCTGCTCGCGGCAATTGGCAAGACAAACCTTGATGAGAAATGAAAAATAGAAAAAGTATGCTTTCGCAAGTACATATTTTCACCCGAGGTCTCACACGACGAGATTCGTCCGGAGTTGCCGCTTTCCGGACCGGAAAATCCCAAGAAAACACAGCGTATACAAAGTCGCCGAGCAGCCATAAAAAAAGCCTGCATTTCTGCAGGCCTTTTTCTATTTCTCAAAAGCTGGCGTCCCCAACCGGATTCGAACCGGTGTTACTGCCGTGAAAGTCGCCCCAATCAACGTTTTTTGGACGTCTCTGGACGTCTATAAACCATTGTTTTTAAACGCTTTTATGCTATAATGTCTATATAGCGTCTAACGACGTTTTATAACGTTTCTGCGACACGGCCGCGACACGGAAAATCCGCGAAAACGTCATTTCTGTCAACTTTAGGGGATGCACATGGCTCGCAGTTTGTTGAATTCAGATCTCATGACGCGCACTGCTCGGCTCAAGCTGAAAATTGGTACGCGTTACTTTCAAAAACTCGGCAACGGCAACACGATTATTTACCGTAGAACTGGTGATGGGTTTGGAGTTTGGTCAGTAAAGATTCGCACTCGCACCAACATTGGAAGTTACCAGTACAAGATGCGACGCATCGGCGCTGCTGACGATTTTGAAGAAAACAACGGCGACAGCGTACTGACATTCAATCAAGCACAGGATGTGGCGCGAAAGATTATCGAGCTCGCTACGCGGCAGACCTCCCCTACCAAAGCCAACGCACATCTGCTGACCGTTACAGATGCTGCAACTCGGTATCTCGACTGGTACAAAGCCAACCGCAAAGCGCTCGGTTCATGCACTGCGAACATAGATGCGCACATTTTGCCGCGCTTCGGCCACGTTCGACTCTGCGATATTGACTCCGATTCCATTCGTAGTTGGCACCAAGAACTTGCTGCAACCGCAGCGAGAAAACGCACCAAGCGTGGTGA
>JAJAYN010000212.1 GCA_026786225.1 Burkholderiales bacterium
GCGCGACTCGATGTCGGCAACAAGAATCGACTGCTGGGTATTGAAGTGCGTAATCCGCAACCGGCCAAGGAATGGTTCGCGCTACCGGCGTTTTTATTGCTGGGGCTGGTTATTTTTGCGCAGCGCAGGCGAAATAAGGTGAAAGTCTAGCACTGGCGCGGTGTTTGGCGGCAAACTGTCCCAAACGCCGCACCAATGCTAGACATCCATCTGTAATTCACATCCGACACCGACCGGAACCCCAAGCCAAAAATCCAGCGGCATTTCTTTCAGAGTGCCCCCAAACCACGCCGACCGTTTTCATTCGCTGCTGGCATGTCGCCAGGAAAACGGCGAGCTGCCCGCGCTGGCCCGCACACGCCGCACAACAATTTGGCGATAATGAAGAACTAAATCTCGCTGCTTGAGGACAACCAATGACACGCGACGAAAGAATCACTTTTGACGCTGGCCAATGTGGCGGGCGTCCTTGCGTGCGTGGCATGCGCATTCGCGTGGCGGACGTGCTTGAAATGCTGGCGCAAGGTGTCAGCGAGGCGATTGTGCTGGCTGATTTCCCCGATCTTGAACAAGACGATATTCGGGCCTGCCTGCATTTCGCCGCGCAACGAAGCAATATTGCCCGCCTCGCCGCATGAGGCTTTGGCTGGACGCACAGCTTCCACCGCAACTAGCAGGATGGATTGAAGCGAATCTGCAAATGAAGGCGGTTGCCGTGCGTGACTTGGGATTGAAATCCGGAGTCTATCAACGTAGCGTTTGCACCATCAAAAATGAAGTCTTCAGCGCACCCAATGATGGCCAACCTTTCTGCAACATTAAGTATTGGAGCTGCTTCCCAGCCACTTCTATCCCGCGAGGCGCACCGCTACTTGTGTCGTTGCCTCGGCTGTTCTCGTCGCTCGCACTTGTACTTGTATTCGGGGTACCGTAAGGATTCCTGCGTAAATGAGTAGCATCCCGAATTTCGCTACTTGTTGCAACCGTGAACTGTCACATGCAACCGTCACATGCAAACGCACTTGGCTTGGTGCGCTAGGCCGACGAGGTGGGTCACAAGTGGCGTGGAGCATCCATACGGTCATGCAGGATACGAACGACCGCTATGCCGTAAGGCGTGATGCGAAAGTAAAGCATGTGCCGCTCAACATTTCGGCGACGATAGCCCGGCCGAACGTGGTCACATGCCGGGGCTATCTTGGGCGACTGCGCCAATTCGGCAAAGGCCGCCGTCAAGATGTCGATGTAACGGTTGGCCTGCTCCACGCCCCACTGCTGCCAAGTATGAGTCCAGATCGTTTCAAGGTCGCGCTCGGCGGCGGGGGTAAGGCGATATTCAGCCACGCGGGCCCAGCATCCGCTGCTTGAATGCCCCAGCATCGAAGAGCCTTGGTTCCCCGCTGGCCTCACCTTCAATCAGCGCAGCGCGGACGGCCTCAATCCCGGCACTACGTTCTTGTTCGCGCCGGATAAGGTCGCGGATGTATTCACTGTCGTTGGTGTAGTGTCCAGCGTCAATCTGCGCTTTAATCCAGCCGTCTTGCGTGTCGGTCAAAGTGATGGTCTTGCGCACGGTTCCCATAGTGTAGCCTCCTAAGTAAACATCAATAGTATGATAATTTCATACTATTGATGTATTATCGCGCGAAATCGTGTCCATTGCCAGCTCAATTCTATTGATTTACCCGGGTGTGATAATTCGAAGAACTAAAGGTACCGGAGTCGAATTTTTTGCCGGAAGACATGAAGGCGAGGCATTGAATGCGCCATTGTCAAGATTGCAAGGATTTGATTGATATGAGATCAGATTGTGAATGCACCAGAAAAGAATTCGACTCCGGTACCTTTGGCGTTGCAAATGAAGGCGGTTGCCGTGCGTGACTTGCGATTGAGGTCATCGCGCGACGCTTCTATCGATCCTTGGCCAATCTGATGCGTTTGTATCGTGGTGTTGCTGATGCATGGTTTGTGTACGACAATTCGCACAGTTCAGCTCACGAGCTTATTGCGCTCGGGTTTGAAGACGTTGAAACAATACCGGAGCCAGACAAATGGCAAAGACTCAAAAAGCTCGCGGTACGAGCAAACAACTAACGCTTCCAAGCGAGCCCGAGATTCGCGCGGCAATGGGAAAGGCGATTCGCGAAGTCCGGCGGAATGCCGAGGCGAAAAACATGGCGCTCGCGGTGGCGGGGAAAAATTCGTGGTCTGTGCCCAAATAGTCCGATGGCGCTGTGCCTCGATACTGCTTTCGATGGCAACGATGCGTTGAAAACCAATGCTGTGCTGGAAGCGAAGACGCACGGGATGACGTTCAAGACGGTTTAGGAGGAAACGATGCGTAAAGAGGAGGTTTTAAAGTTGCTTAGCCAGCACAAACCCGAATTAGTCCGGCGTTTCGGGATTACCGATTTGGCGTTGTTCGGCTCCATTGCGCGCGATGAGGCCACGGATGCCAGCGACGTGGACGTGATGGTGGAATTCGAGGGGCGCTCGACCGCGAAGCGTTATTTCGGCGTGCAGTTCTATCTGGAAGATTTGCTGAAGCGTCCGGTTGATCTGGTGCAAAAAGAAGTTGTTCGCCCGGAATTGAAACCCTATGTCGAGAGAGATTTGATTCATGTCTGAACCTTTGCACAGGGAGTGGCGTTTTTATATTTCGGACATGCTCGGCTTTGCTGAAAAGGTGATGGCCTACAC
>JAJAYN010000213.1 GCA_026786225.1 Burkholderiales bacterium
ACCCCGAGCCAGTCTCCAGGGCAACCGCCAATTCCAGCAAGGTTACCGTTGGACTTTCATCGGGATGCTTGGCGACGTACTTGGCGACTTTCTTGATGTTGTTCATTGGAATTCTCTGCAGAAATTGGTCCGGAATAGGTTGAAACGCAATTTGGTGCCGCGCAACAAACGGCTGCAAAGATTACACGGAATTAGCTATAAAAAACTGCGGCGGCCGAACCAAAGGGCAAATATTTCCAGCCATAAAACTGTCACATCGACGCCCGCCGCAAAGGCGCAGCTGATTGGACACATTGACATCCAATTTGCGCGCAACTCTCATGTCACTCACGTGAGTCGGCGCTGGTCGAGACGCACGAGGGCGAACTGAAGATCATCAGCTGGCACGATATTCATGCACTTGCCACCGATATCGCCAAGGCAGACGAGACTCAAGCTGTGGTACCGCTGCGGGTCTGACTCAAAGATAATCGGGGCAGACTGCCGTACGTAAACTCGGTCGAAACTCATCATCGCGCATGCGGTTCGTAATCCACCACACCGCTGCCTTGCGTATGCTCAAATCCTGCTCTTCGCCAAGCAAAAGCAACGACGCCGCACGACCGAGCGTAGGCTGGTGCCCAACGATCAATACCGTCTGGCGATTGTCAGGCCAGCCTGCCGCATGCAGCACCTGCGTGGCGTCCGCCCCCATGGCCAACGCTGGCACAATCACCACCTTGCGTCCAAGCGCCTCAGCGGTTTCGCGTGCGCGCGTCGCGGGACTCGCCAACACTTTTACGCTGTCGGGGAGATGGCGTTCCAGCCAGACTGCCATGAGCGCCGCTTGCTTACGGCCTTTGCCCGTCAAGCGCCGCCCGATGTCGGGTTCGCTGTCATTCGTTGCCGGAGCGGCGTCGGCGTGACGCCAGAGAATGAGGTCCATGGCCGACAAAATAGCGCAGCCACATGACCATCAGGTGACAACTTTTTGACGCACCAACGAATGGAAACTTCTCAAAACCTAATTCCAGTTCGTGGCGAGCTTGTCGAACCATGAACGGGCCACATTGAATCAATGACTTGCATCCATGTTCTTCGACAGGCTTGCACAGGACGCGCGTGGGGCTTTTAGATGTTCCCAATATGCAGACCGCCATTTATCGGGCCTCTCAGCGGCATTTCCTGCTGCAAGGCGCACCAGCGCTGGCGTTCACAAAAACAAATGCCTCATTGACAGACACCAGCACCTCGCGCTGACAATGTTTCTCTCCCTGCGACGAAAGAAAACCAGCCAAGCCGCAACAAGGGTCAACGTCGCAACCATCGCCACAACGATCCAGAATCCGGAGGGGTCCTGGACAAGCGGAACACCGCCGACATTCATGCCGAACAAGCCAGCGAGGATATTGATCGGCAGCGCCAACACCGTCATGATCGTCAGAACATAGAGACTTCGACTGTTCTGTTCGGCAACCTGGGCTGCGAGTGCCAGGAAAAATGTCATTCAGCGATGCTGCCCGCGTGGTTGGTCTTGCGGCGAGTGAAACCAGCAACGATGGGTTCGCCGTCATCAAGGCGGGCGAATACGCCGGCAACTGTGAAACCAAGAGTCTGATGTTCGAAATTACCCAGTCGGAGATGCGCACAGCACGTTATGCCAATCCCCTCACTTTTTTGCCGGGCAACGTACCGATCGATGAGCGAATCGCGGCCATGCTGACGCGTCAAGAGGCTTTTGTTGTCTGCTACGCAGACTTGGACAACTTCAAGCCTTTCAATGATAGCCAAGGCTATTTTGCAGGTGACGAAATCATCAAACTCACGGCAGATTTGCTGTTGCGATACGCGGATATGGAAAGGGATTTCGTTGGCCATATCGGTGGCGACGATTTTGTGATCCTGTTCAGATCACCCGACTGGCATGCACGCTGCTGCTCGCTCATTGCCGACTTCGACAAAAGCATCAAACGTTTCTATTCCGCTGAGGAACTGGATCAGCGCTCGTTTCGCGCGCGCAATCGACGGGGGCAACTCATTTCGTTTCCCCTGCTTTCGATCTCGCTCGGCGTAATCTGCGTACCCCAAACGCACAATGCGAGTTTGCTCGACGTATCGGCCGCGGCGGCAAATGCCAAATGTCATGCGAAACGGCAAGCTGGCAGCGCATTGTTCGTGGAACGGCGCGAAACTATTCGGTGTGCGGGCATCCCAAGGAGAAACCTTCAAGTTCAGGGTTGAATGACGCTTTTCCCGACCGCCATCAACCGTAGTGTTTGTTACAGCAAATCTTCAGCGCGCAGGCACAGAAAATTTGAAACTCAAGTACTGGCGCGGTGCCTGGCGGCATTTGGGCCTACCAAGCTCACCAGCGCTTGTTGTTGATGCCCATACGAGCGGACATCCACACCTCAACGCCACTGCAACTAACTTGCGGACACTGCCTTTGATCGAGCAACAGCGCCAGTACTTGTCACATGCTCCAGCAACAGCAAATCGTCGCGCCGTGCTGACATCTGCTTGCCGTCAGCGCTAAGGAAAGTTGATCGTCCCGTGCGCAGCAACTCTTCGTCATCGACCAACCCGTAGTGCGGACGCGAATATCCCCTGTTGCGCCAGTTCAGCAGCAGGGCCATACGCAGTTCTTTTTGAATCGCCTGTGCAATACGCATGTCTATGTGCGCTGGCATGAGCCGAACGCGTCGTTGTGAATGGGGATTGAAGTTTGCACGGCCGAGATTTTGATTTCGTGACAGCGGCACAAGGAGGCGGCCAGCTTCGCTGTCAAGGTCGATGCAGCGGGGCTTGCCATCGGCACCGATCACTTTTTATTGCTTTCTCGGCAATCGATTGGCGGCCTCAACGGTCGGCTCCACGCTGTCCCCTTTTGTGATGCTCCATCCCTCATGCCTACTCCATGGCCGCCGCCGCGGTTTGATTCGATGCTGATAATTTCAGTGCCAAGTCTATCGTGCGCTCAAGCTCGCCGAGCATGATGGGTTTGGTCAGATAGTCGAAAAAGCCGACCTCAACGCACATCTCGATGTCACGGGGCAGCGCGTTGGCGCTGACGGCGATGATTGGAATATGTGCCGTCAAAGGGTCGGCGCGCAGGATTTTCATGGCGTCGAGCCCGTTAATGCCTGGCAGGTTAATGTCCATCAGAATAATGTCTGGCCGGTGGGCGCGCGCAAACTCGATGCCGAGATTTCCGTCCGCTGCGCTCAACATGCGCAGGTCGGCGCGGCGGGCAAGGAGTTGCTCGATCAGTTTCAGGCTAGCCGGGTTGTCTTCCACATAGAGCAGCGTGCGCATCGGCGTGCCATCCGTCACCTGGGGCCGGCCTAGCAGCTTATGCCCGGTTTCCGGAATGTTAAACCGAGGCGCAGTCGTCAGCTTGAATTCGATCCAGAACACGCTCCCGACCCCGACGGCGCTGTCCACGCCAATCGCACCTCCCATCAGTTCGATCAGCCGCTTGGTCACGACCAGGCCGATGCCCGTGCCCTCCACCGGGCCGGACTCCTTGCCGAGACGATTGAAAGGCTGAAAAAGCTGCGCCAACTGTTCCGGCGCCATGCCAAAGCCGGTGTCCTGGATGCTGATGCGAATCGAATCCGGGGCCACCAAAGCGCACGCGACGGTGACCGCGCCATCCGGCCGGTTGTACTTGATCGCGTTGGAAAAAAGGTTTATCAGGACCTGTTTCGCGCGGGTTCGATCGGCCTCGATGAAATAGGCCGATTCAAGTGGTGCAAACGTGATGGCGATGCCGCGATTGTTTGCCTGCGGACCAACCATGGTTTGACAGTCGCTCATAATTTCGACAAGCGAGACCGGCTCCAGCGACAACATGATCTTGCCCGAATCGATCTGCGCCAGATCGAGAATCTCGTTGATCAGATCTAGCAAGTACCATCCAGCGCTCAGGATCTGCTCGAGGCTTCGTCTCTGCGTCAGCGTTGGCGGTGGTGAGTCAGAGTCGATAAGTTGGGCAAAGCCGAGGATAGCGTTGAGTGGCGTGCGCAACTCATGACTCATGCTGGAGACGAACGCTGACTTGCTGAGGTTCGCCGCTTCCGCCACGGCTGTGGCGCGTTCCAGCTCAGCATTTTTGTCCTGCAGGAGCTGATCGAGCTGTTTGCGCTCGGTGATGTCGCGGGCTGAGGCGAACACCCCCAGGACCTTGCCCTTGTCATCCCTGTAAACGGCGGCGTGATAAAGCACGTCCATAATACTGCCCGTCGTGTGACGGATTGCGAGGGGGAAGTCGCGCATCACACCATCCGAAAAGA
>JAJAYN010000214.1 GCA_026786225.1 Burkholderiales bacterium
CCACCACGCTGACTGCCCTGGTCAAGATGAGCAGCCCGGTGGGCAGGGTAACGTTCTTCGACAACGGTGTGCCGGTCACAGGCTGCGCACAACTCTCGCTGGCCATCCTGCCCGATGCCGTCGATTCGGCCGTTGCCAACTGCACCGTCACCGCATCGTCGTCAACGACGGGCAGCAAGCAATACGTGGTCAGCTATTTCTACCCGGCAGGGCATATATCGGGCAGGGTATTCGAGCAAGTCAGCTTTGACATGCGCGTGGTGGCCCAAGCTCCGCAGGATTACACCGATATGTGGTGGGCGGGGCCGTCAGAAAACGGTTGGGGCATGTCGGTCACGCAACTCGGCCCGATCCAGTACAACGTGATCTTCGCTTACGACGCACAGGGCAAATCGGTCTGGTATGTAATGCCAGGCGGCAGCTTCAATGCGGCTGGCACGGTGTTTACGGGTCCGCTGTATCTGCCGACATCATCCCCGTTTAGTGCCTATGACAAAACCAGGTTCGTCATTGGCGCACCGGTCGGGTCGGCAACGATCACCTATAGCGGCGCCAGTACTGCCACCCTTGCCTATACGATCAACGGCATCAGTGCGAGCAAGTCGATCCAGCGGCAAATTTTCTCTCTCGAGACCACGGGTGCGAATCTGCGCATCAATGATCTGTGGTGGGCGACGTTTGCGGAAGACGGTTGGGGCATGAATATCGCTCAGCAGGGACGGGTTCTCTTCCCGGTCTGGTACACCTACGATGCGACCGGCAAGCCGACATTCTTTACCGCGCAGGTTGGTAACTGGAATGGCACTGTCTGGTCCGGGGTCCTGTACTCGCACGAATCATCCCCTTGGCTGGGTGTCACCTACAACCCGGCGGCGTTCAAGGCGATCATCGTGGGAACAATATCGCTGGACTTTAGTGATGCGAGCAATGCGACGATGACGACGACGGTCAATGGCATCACGCAGGTGCGGCGTATTGAACGGCAGCCGTATTGAAGGGCTGATGATTGACTGTAGCTAGAAACCACAACGCCCGTTGATGTCGGGCGCTGTGGTTTTTGCGGAACATCCGCGGAACATCCGGGGACAGACCACGGATAAATTCTGAAAGCAAAAATTAAAGGCTCCAGGCTCGCACTGATTCGCGCTTTGATCTGTCTTTAGTAAAAAAGAAAACCACCCCCGACGCCCGCTGTCGCGGGCGTTCATCTTTAGCCGCCTGATGAGCCAGTCGCAAATTGCGACCACCTCGTCATCACCGCGTTGCACGGTGATCGTTGTGGCTATCGTCGCTTAGCCTTGCTCACGACCTTGCCGCTCTTCCTGCTGGTCTTGTTGTCCGTATCCTCGATCACAAAGCCAATCGGCCGCTTCGGCGGGTTGGGCGGCGTCATCAGTTCGCGTAGCGTGTTGATGACGCCGGTGATCGTGTCGTCTTGCGAGGCGAACTTCTTGGTCACGCGCATTTCCAATGCGCGTAGTTGTCGTGCCAATTCTTTGTTGGAGGCCAGCGCCTCGCGCAACTGCACGAAGGCGCGTACGACGTAGATAGCCACCTCGGTTGCACGGTCACTGTTCAACACCATCGACGCCATCAAAGCACCGTGCTCGGTGAAGACATACGGCAAATAGCGACGACCGCCACGCCCAATGTTTGAGATCGCAAATTGCGACCTCAAAGAATCCCATTCAGCGGCGGTCAGTGCAAACATGAAATCGGCTGGGAACTTGGCGAGATTGCGTTTGACGGCTTCGTTAAACCGTCCGGTCGGCACTTCATACAATGCGGCCAAGGCAGAATCCAGAATCACCTTCTGACCACGCACGATAAAGATGCGTTCGGTGATACGCTCGGTTGGCACAATGATCAGTTGGGTCTCTTTACTCACGTTACCGTCCGCGCTTGCTAGCCCGGGTCGTGGACTCGCCCATCAGTTCTTCCAGCAAGACACCCAAGGCCTTGGCAAGGGTCGGCAAGGCCGACACCGAGATACGCCGCCGTCCCACTTCACAGGCTTGCAGCGTCTGCTGCGATACGTCGAGCGCTTCGGCAAGCTGAACCTGGGTAATGGACTGCAGCTTGCGCAGTTCGGCCACGCGCAAGCCGAGGCCAATAAAGAAGGCGCGTTCCTGGTCGCTGATGGCTGGGGGCATGAATGTTGTGAGTGAAAACAGTCATAGCCTATTCTCCAAAAGTCGAAACGCAGTTGATAATACTTCGGACAATAGGGGGGCCACAATTATTCTATCTGCCCATGGCTGTTGAGATTGCGCCCGATCTTGCTGGCGGCGAGATTGCGGACGCCAGTGTGAGTAAGGCACCCTCACTCAGCCAACAGCGCACGCGGCAGAATCAGCTCGCGGTCGGCAGCGTGTAGTCCTTGAAATCCTCGCGCATTTTCGTCTTCAATAACTTCCCCGTTGCCGTATGCGGCAACTGGTCGACAAATACCACGTCGTCGGGCATCCACCACTTGGCGATCTTGCCGTCGAAGAATTTCAGCAATTCCTCGCGTGTTACCGTCGCGTCTTTCTTCTTCACCACGACCAGCAACGGGCGCTCGTCCCATTTCGGGTGGGCGATACCGATGACGCCCGCCTCCTGCACGGCAGGATGTGCCACGGCGATATTTTCCAGGTCTATCGAGCTGATCCACTCGCCGCCGGATTTGATGACATCCTTTGAGCGGTCCGTAATCTGCATATAGCCATCGGCGTCAATGGTGGCGACGTCGCCGGTGGGAAACCAGCCATCTTGCAAGGCCGAATGTTCCTCCCTGAAATAGCGCTCCATAATCCAGGGGCCACGCACCATGAGGTCACCAAAAGCCTTACCGTCGCGAGGTAGATCTTTGCCGTCGCCGTCAACAATTCTCATTTCCACCCCGTAAACAGCGCGCCCCTGCTTAACCTGGACTCTTAACTGCTCGGCAGGCGAAAGCACCAAATGTTTAGCCATCAGGCGGCAGGCAGTGCCCAGTGGCGACATTTCTGTCATGCCCCAGGCGTGTACGACGCGAACGCCATAATCGCGCTCGAACGATTCGATCATGGCGGGTGGGCAAGCAGAGCCGCCGATGATGGTTTCCTTTAATGTGCCGAATTTGAGGTTGTTTGATCTCACATACGCGAGCAATCCAAGCCAGACCGTCGGCACGCCCGCGCTGATTGTTACCTTTTCGTGCTCGAACAGGGCATGGATGCTTGCGCCGTCCATTGCCGCGCCGGGGAACACCAGCTTTGCGCCCGCTGCGGTACACATATACGGCAGGCCCCAGGCGTTGACGTGAAACATCGGCACCACCGGCAACATCACATCGCGCGCTGAAATATTGAGTGCTTCAGGTGACATGCCGCCAAACGTATGCAGCAACGTCGAACGATGGGTGTACAAAACACCTTTCGGGTTGCCGGTTGTGCCGGAGGTATAGCAAAGCGATGAAGGTGTGAGCTCATCGAATTGCGGCCACTCGTAGTCGTCGCTTTCGGCCGCGACCAGCTCTTCGAAGCTGAGCAGGTTTCGTATCTTGTTGCCGGGCAATGCTTTCGTCATGCATTCGCGGTCTGCCATGGCCACAAAGCCTTTGATGCCCGGCACCTTTGCCGAAAGTACTTCGACGAGCGGTGCAAAGGTGAGGTCAAAAAATACGTATTGGTCCTCGGCGTGGCTGGCGATGTAAACGAGCTGCTCCGGGAACAGGCGCGGATTGATGGTGTGCATCACCGCACCCATGCCGGATACGCTGTAATAAAGCTCAAAGTGGCGGTAGGTGTTCCAGGCGAGCGTGCCGATGCGTTCACCTTTGGCAACCCCCAAACGCGTAAGCGCTTTTGCCAACCGCTTGGCGCGTTTACACGCTTCGCCGTAATTGGTGCGATGGAGCGTAAACGTCGCGCCGCCTTCGATGGTGCGTGAAACGATCTCTGTCGCGGCGTGATTCTGCGCAGCGTGCTCGATCAACGATGAGATGAGCAACGGCCGTTGCATCATGTTCGACATGACTTCCTCCGGTTATTTTTTTACTGCGCCTATTTTGGCATAGGCGAGGGCGGAGGAAGATTCGTGAGCATAAGCGCTGCTTCACCCTTCCCTCAGAAAGGGAAGGGTTTCATTTCCATCGTCAATAAATCGGTGCAGGCCCCGGAAACGCCGTCCACTCATCTACCTGGGGCGGCGGCAGGAACTCCACGCGATCTGCGAGGAAATCGGCAGTTGCGGCGATCACATGCGGGTCCCGCAAAATCTTGCGGTGACCGAGATTGTGTGTGCGCTTGAAGCGCGCATCCGGCCATGAACGCGCCACGGTAAGCCCGCTCTCAATGCGTACATCCTTGTCATTCTGATCGTGGATCACCAGCGCCTTGGCCGTGAGCCCGGCAACCGCGTTGGGCATTTCGAATTCCTGCCAGTTCACGCCGATCTTTTGTTCCAGCCGCCACTGCATCGCCGCGCGGATGCGCTCCGGCAGCCCCACCATGCGCGCGAAGAATCGCGAATAGCGGATCAGCGAAGCAGGCGGCGCGATCTGTACCACGCGGATATTTTGCAAGTCGCGCAGGTCACCGCGCAGCGCGATGCCGATCCCGGCGCAGCCCAGCGAGTGACCGACAAACCCGGCTACGGCAACACCTTCGGCCTGGGCTGCACGCACCACCGCTGCTACGCCTTTGGCGAAGTCGGTAATCGGCGCTTCACGACCTTCGCTCATGCCGTGGCTGACGTGGTCAAACAGCCAGACCTGAAAGCCCGCATCGAGAATCGGCTGTACGAATTCGCGGAACTGCGCGCCGCGCCCACCCCAGCCGTGGCTCATGACGATAGCGGGACGCCAGCGATCACCAAATTGCCATGCCGCCAGTTTGCCGATTGGCGATGCGACCGCGACGCGGCGGCCATTTTGTAGATGCCGCAATTCCGGCGGCGTATGCGCGTGATGCGGTGGCGTGATGAAACGCTTTGCGGCCGTGCGTGCGACCCACGCGGGCGCGACCGCCGCTGCAATCGCCGTGCTGACTCGCAGCAACGGTAGTGCAATATGATTACGAACGATCGTGCTATTAATGGTGCTGGCAAGTGAAACACTCATGTTCATTTCCTTTCGTCGAGAACTATTGGGGATGCTATTTCCGGTTGCGAAGTGGTGCGCTGCTGCTGGTCTTGGCCACGGCTGGCTGGGCCAGGTTTGATGCGGTCAGCCGGTCAAACGCTTTGCGTGCACGCACGTTGGCGTCGCTGTCCTGAAACAGGTTGCGCGAGCGGTAGCAGCTCGAAATGATGCCGAACAATTCAAACGCAAACTGCTCCGGATCTGCGTCGTCGGCGAATTCGCCGGTATCGATCGCCATTTGCACGCCACGCATGATTTCGTGATTGAGCCGCTGCATGTGCTGGATCACGGCATCGCGCATCGGGCCGGGCCGGTCATCGAATTCGGTGTTGGCCGCGATCATCGGGCAGGCCTT
The DNA here is from genome assembly GCA_026786225.1 of Burkholderiales bacterium. GTDB lineage: Bacteria > Pseudomonadota > Gammaproteobacteria > Burkholderiales > Usitatibacteraceae > UKL13-2. The sequence continues at coordinate 5,463 of JAJAYN010000214.1, forward strand.
CAAACCGCTGCGTTCTATCCATTGCAGCCAGTTATCGAAAATCATCGACAGGCGCCGCAATCCGCGTGGCGCCTTCAGCGCCGGGATGAAGGCAACCTCGTTGTAGCGGCGTACCGCTTCATCAAGTGTGGCGATCTGCAATTCTTCCTTGGAACCGAAGTGCGCAAACAATCCACTTTTTGACAGCCCGGTTTTCTCGGCCAGTCCGCCGATGGTAAGCGCATCAAATCCATGCACGCCCGCGTGTTGCACGGCGGCTTCAAGGATGAGGGCGCGGGTTTCTTCGCCTTTGGAGACTTTGATGGGAAGGGCTGACATGGCGCAATAATAGTACGACCGTTCTTTTTGTGTCAAGCAGTTTTTGGGTCCGAAGAAATGCTCATGAATTTGTTAAAAGACCAGCATTGGCGCGGTGTCTGGAGCATTTATGGCTGGAGAGGTGCGCGGGTGCTGGAGTTTATTGTGAAACCTGTTGCGCAATTGGTTGGTCAGCCTATTTTTTGGCGAGTTTCGGGTGTTTAAGTCAACAATCAAGCTGACACAAAAATTAATTTGGTCAAGGTTGCACACCCGTAAACTTGGCGTGATCAAGTTGTTGGTGAAGTTTTGCGCGGTGGGTAGCCCAAGCCTTTACG
>JAJAYN010000215.1 GCA_026786225.1 Burkholderiales bacterium
GCAGAGATGTAGCCAATCCGCAGGCGAGCATCAGCGGCGCGGCGCGGCAACAGCGGGACGGCGACAGGATTTTGGGCGGCAATCGCGGCATCGTAGCGGCGATAACACTTGAGCAACTGCTCTCGCGTGATGTCGAAATATTGCAAGATTCCCAGAATCGGCATGAATTGGTCAGGCACGAAATCCGCAAACGGCCAGTCCAGTGCCAGTGCGAGGTAACGCGCCTCCAACACGGGATCGCCGATCAGACGGCACACGGCGAGTCCGGCCGTCGCCAACTCCGGACACGGCGGCATGGCGCGGTCCCAGGCGAGAAACATCTCTATCGCTTCTTCGTACCGTTTCAACCCTAACAGGCTGCGAAAGAGTGCGTCCTGTGCCAGTAAATGATTCGGGTTGCCTGCAATGGTTTTAGAGAACATTTCGTTTGCTGCGGAGTGCTGATTGCGTGCCTGCAGTATCGTGGCCAGATTGTAGGTGGCCTCGAACAATGTTGAATTGAGTTCAACCGCGCGTCGGTAGGCGTTGAAGGCACCATCGTCGTTTTTCAGCGCTTTAAGTACGTTGCCCAGATTGTTATAAGCCTGTGCAAGTTTGGGATTTAGTTGAATGGCCCGCGTATACATTTCTGCCGCTTCCGGCAGACGTTCCAGGTGCTGATAAACCAGGCCCAGGTTGTAGCATGCGGACCATAGGCCCGGTACGCGTGCAAGCACAGCAGTGTAGCCCTGCGCGGCTTCAGCAAAGCGGCCCGCTGCCTGGTGCTGAAACGACTGCTGCGCCAGCGCGCGAAACTCTGGCGAAAGGGCGGGCTGTTGCATGTTCAGCGCGGCGCCTTATGGCCGGGGCCCCACTCGTGTTCCAGGCGGACAAAGCCGTGGTCACGCGTCTGGCCGCGGATGGTGATCGTGACTTCGCGCGTGTCGAACATACGCAGTCCGTGATCGTCCAGTGTATGCGCGCGCAAATGATACCTACCCGGCAACAATGCGTTGCGCCGGAAGATGACGCGAAATCCGAAAATGCGAGGCGCGAGCCGGTTGGCATTAAAACCGGCATCATTGGAAAACGTACCAAATACCGGTGTGCCATCCATTCGAACGACGCCCGCCATGAGTACCGTGGGTTGATCTTCCGGGGTCTGGAAGGTGCCACATAACCAGACATCTTCGGCCATGTCAAAAAGTTCACGGCGGGTGCCGGTTTTGTCTTCGGTCCACAGCGCGGCCAGCATCGGGAATGGCGCACTCAATGCAGGCGTGGTCGTTACGGCTGGTGCGTCTTTCCGGTTCTTCGCTTCGTGGTGCGCAAGGTAGGCCTGTGTCACTTCAAACGATTCCCCCTGCATGTGCATTTTGCCGCCGTGTATCCACATCGTCCGCTGGCAAAGCGACTGTACGTGGTACATGCTGTGCGAACACAATAAAAATGTCCCCCCACGGGCACGGAAATCCTCCATCCAGCGCAGACATTTTTTTTGGAAAGACTCGTCACCTACGGCGAGCACTTCATCGGTCACCAGCAGATCAGGCGATAAAGCCGTGGCGACGGCGAAGCCCAACCGTACAACCATGCCTGAGGAGTATGTCTTGACCGGTTGGTCGATGTGGGTGCCGATATCGGCGAAACGCAGGATGGCGTCGAGTTGTGAATGCGTCTCGGCGCGCGTCCAGCCCATCAACGCGGAGGCAAGGAAGACATTATCGCGTCCGCTATATTCGGGATGAAAGCCCGTGCCCAGCTCCAGTAGCGCACTGACCCTGCCTTGAACCACAACCGTTCCCGTTGAGGCTTTCACCACGCCGGCGATAATCTTTAGCAAGGTCGATTTGCCGGCACCATTTTCACCGATGATGCCCCAGGACTCGCCGCGATGAATCGTCAGGCTGATGTCTTCGATAGCGCGATAGTAGTCGTGGACGGCACGCCCGGTCAGCAGCTCAAAAACGGTTCGCAAGCGGCCGGCCCCGGTGCTGATAATGGGGTAGTCCTTGCCGATGTGTTCAAGGCAGATAAGCTCGTTGGAAGATGGGACAGTCACGTTAATCAGGCCAGAGTAATTTGACAAGATCGATCTGACGCTCGTCGGTGTGCGTGAGGTCGGAATTATATGCGACGCACTTCATTGGCGTGCGCGCAAAGGGTCGCGCGCGTCTTCGCGAATACGGGTGCGCGCTAGAGAAAATCCTCAAAGTATGGCGATAGACGCATGAAGAAGCCGACGCCAATGACCGCCACGGCGAGTCCGGCCGACAACATCAATAAATCAGCGAACTGCGGCGTTGCGCCCAATAAAAAACCATCGCGCAGACGTTGCATGACGCCGGTAAGTGGGTTCCACGCGAATAGGTGGCGATAACTTTCAGGAATTATTGAGACCGGGTAAAGCACCGGGGTAAGAAATTGCAGCATCATCAGTGCCGGCGCGACGACTTGCTCGACATCGCGCAGCAAGGTTTGCAACGCTGCCAGCATTGCACCAACGCCGACGGCCAGCAAATAGAGGGTGGCGATGGCCAGCAACGCCGACGGCAGACCCGCAAGATGCAATGTGGTGCCGGTCGCAGCGAGGATGACAAGTATGGTGATATAGCCCGCCAGATGCACAATAAAGACGCTGTTGACGGCTGCGAGTATCAGCAACAAATGCGGGAACGCGACTTTTTTTACCAGTGGCGCATTGGCCTGCACGCTTTGCATTGCGCGCATGACGCCGTCGGCAAACATCATCCAGGGCCAAAGCGCGATGGCTAGAAAGACGATGTAGCTGTCTGTCGAAAGGTCTCCCATCCTGGTTTTGAACAGTTGGCCAAACACGAAGGCGTAGATTGCCAGCAGCAATAAAGGGTTGGCGAGCGCCCAGATCAACCCAAAGGCGCTGCCCGCGAAGCGCGATAGAATTTCGCGTTCGGTAAACCGAACCAGCAGCAATAGTGGTTGAGGGCCTGCGGCGCTCAAGGGCAGCCGTCAGAATTGCCTGGTGGGCACTGGTGGCGCTGGCGGTGGCGGGATTTCCGGCAGCTTGGGGCGTATCTGCGCGAGCGCATCGGTGTGTAGCTTCAGGGATGGATCGGTGCGAATTTTTTTCAGGTAGTTCTCCACGAAGCGCTGCCGGTATGCCTTTTCTGCTTCGGCCATCATCTCCGGTTTGACATCCTCAAAAGTTGCGACAACGCGTGGTTCCATCTTCAGCAGTCGTATGACGTGAACACCGTAGTCGGTTTGGACGATGGTGGACTCGTTCGGCTTCAATTTTTCAAGTGCGGCGGCGAAACGTGTATCCAGATAAGAGAGCGGTGTGGGCCTGATGAAGCCAAAATTTACGGTCCTGGATTCGTCGTTGGAATATTCTTTTGCGATGGCATCGAGTGGTTCACCTGCGTCGACTTTTGCCTTGACAAGTTTAGCGAGCTCCAGCGCGGCGGCGGGTGTGCGATTCTCGGTTTTGATGAGCGTGTGCCAGCTTGAGTACATTGCCGGCTTTTCGAAGCCCTTTAAGCGCGTCAGAAATATTTCCCGTGCGAGTGGTGTGAAGTCGATTTTCGGTGCAGTCATTTCAAGTTCGTTGCGCCGGTATTTGGCGAGTACTTTTTCGGATTGATTTCGCAGTTCAGCCGCAATTTTTGGGTCGTTTTGCAGGCCGGTTTGCTGCGCCTCGGCAGACATGACTTTGTTGATCAGGATGTTTTCAACGACGGTGGCGAGGCGTTGCGCGCTAAGCATGAATTCAAGGCGATTTTCTTCAGGAATGCGCGCGAGTTCGGCAACTAAATCCTCGTATGTCACTTTGGCCTGCGCATTGGACGCGAGTATGGTGTCCGGTTTTACGAGTGCTTGGGTGTGGGCGCTGGAGGCAAATACGAAAAGTGTGGCCGCAAAAAGTGCGGCGGTGCGATGGAAGTTGTTTCTCATGTTTGGCGTCGAATTTGTGAAGGGCAAATGTATTGCGGCCGGTGTTAGCC
>JAJAYN010000216.1 GCA_026786225.1 Burkholderiales bacterium
AGCACTATTTCCAGAAATGAAAGCGGCGGATGACGTGAAGTCCTCATTGCTTGCGCGGTGGGGCTTCACGGCACACCCCTTTGATTCCTGCAGAGAACAGTTGACGTCCCTTTTCATTGTCATTGTCATTGTGAGTGCGGCACCGGTATTGGCGCTTGCAAATGTCAAGTTCAAAATGACCGGAAAGCCCCGCCAGCGCTAGAGTTTGTCCGACGCCAGGGTCGGAATCAAATCAATTTCTTCCGAATAAAAATCGGTATGCTACTGATCCCCGATAACACTTCAGGAATGACCCATGCGCGCATTAATGTTTGATCGTTACGGCAGCGAATCCGTATTGCAGTTGCGCGAGTTGCCGGTGCCGGTGCCGGGTGCGAACGAGGTACAGGTCAAGGTAACGGTGGCTGCGCTGAATCCGGTTGATTTCAAACTCCGCGCGGGTATGTTCCGACTTATACGCAAACCAACCTTGCCTGCCATCACCGGGAAGGATTTCGCCGGTCGTATCACGGCGCTGGGTGGCGATGTGCATGGCTTCACCATTGGTCAGCGCGTATTTGGCTCGGTGAATCCGATGGGTGGACACGGTTCTTGTGTGGAGACGCTTGTCATCGGCACCGACTTGATTGGCGCAACGCCGGAAAATATCAGCGATGACATTGCCGCGTGTTTATCGGTTGCGGCGGGCACGGCGTTGCAGGCGCTTGTGACCGCCGCTCAACTCAAGGCGGGCCAATCGGTGCTCATTACCGGCGCCTCGGGTGGCGTGGGTGCTAGCGCGGTGCAAATCGCCCGGTCAATCGGCGCGAAAGTGACCGGTGTTTGTGGCACCGCGAATGTCGATTACGTCAAAAACATCGGCGCTGACAACGTGATTGATTACAAGAAAGCTGACTGGCGAAACGCAGGCAATATTTTTGACGTGATCTTCGATGCGGCCGGTGCATCTACATTCGGTGAGGCGCGTAGCCAGTTGTCGCCAACTGGCTTTTACCTGAATACCACGCCTACGCTGCGCATGTTTTTGACCAGTAAATTCCTGCCGCTCGTATCAAAGCGGCGATGTGTTCCGGTCATGATGAAGACCGATGCGCGTTTGCAATCCGAGCTTGCACGGCTGGCAGCTAGCAATGTCATTGTGCCCCTCATCGCTCGCGTCATTAGTCTTGAAGATGTGGCCGGCGCGCAGCGCGATATGGAAGAAGGAAAAATTCATGGCAAGGTCTGTGTGCGGATTAGTGAATGAATTTACGACCCGTCCCAGTTCATCGCCAGGATGCCAAACAGCTGATTGGCTGTGCTTGTTTATTTTGTGAAACGCCAGCATTGACGAGCCTTATAAGCCGGACCGAATTCGATTTGGTTGCAGGACCCAGCAACGGAGACCAACGTCAAGTAACTTGATCTGTCGAAATACCGCACCATCGCCTTCGTCACCCACGGCGTGATGGCCGGCGAGATCGGCAAGGACATGGAGCCGGGATTGATGCTGACGCCACCGAGGTTCGGAGCCGTTGACGACGATGGCTATCTGACGGCAAGCGAAATCGCCAAGCTGAAACTCAATGCGGACTGGGTACTGCTCTCGGCTGGCAATGCAGCAAACGCGTGGTCGTTCATCGCGGCCGGTAAATTGGCGTTGCGGCATTTTTCTTGCAGATTCTTGCAGATATCGGGCAAACGTCGCGCAAATAAAGGCGTTTCCAACCTCCCCGAAGTGCACATGAAAAAGTCGTGACCGCGGTCTGCCAAAATACCCGGAACACCGCGCCAATAGTCATTCCTGCTCCCTGAAAGCGGCAGGCCCCGTGGCTGCGGGGATTCGGTTTTGCCTGACCCCACCTGCAAAATTCCCTGGCCCCAGGCCGCACTTGCGCGTTGATTTCCCGTGAACTTCTCGTCGGCGTAGAGTCCAATGCGATGTGCGTGAAATTCAACGACGCACGTTCAGCCCACCCATTTCAGGAGCACCGCATGACCGAACAAGAAAACAAAGCCATCATCACGCTGGCGCTCATGGCCGCCTTTGCCGACGGTGGCAACAGCGATGTGGAACGCGCGGAAGTAAAGCGCATCACCGATGCACTCTCCAAAGATGGCGACATCAACGTCGCAACAATCTATCAGGATGTGATTTTGAACCGCGTCACGCTCGCCGCCGCTGTCGCTGCATTGACGACACCTGCTGCGAAAAGCCTCGCCTTCGAGCTCTGCGTATCGGTGTGCGACGCCGATGGCACCCAAGGTGCACCCGAGCGCGCGTTTCTTGCCAACCTGCGTCAGGCGCTTCAACTCGACCCGGTAGCCAGCGCCAGCGCCAACACCTTCGCGGCAAATTCTGCCACGCTCGCCGCTGCGCCGCTGTCGTCCGTGTCCCCGTTGGAGCCGCAGATGCTGGCGTCGACTATGACGATCGCCGAGCAGGACAAGGTCATACTGAACTACGCGATTCTCAATGGCGCGCTGGAACTGTTACCCGAAACGCTGGCGTCGATGGCGATCATCCCGCTGCAAATGAAGATGGTCTATCGCATCGGCAAGACCTACGGCTTCGAGCTCGACAAAGGCCACATCAAGGATTTTCTTGCGACAGCCGGCGTGGGCATGGCCTCGCAATACGTCGAACAGATCGGCGTGAAACTGATTGGGAGAATATTCGGCGGCGGCTTGCTCGGCGGGCTCATCGGCGGTGTCGCCAAGCAGGCGGTGAGTTCCGGGATGTCATTTTCCACCACGTATGCGCTCGGGCATTTGGCGAGGCGCTATTACGCCGGCGGCCGCACGTTTTCAACCGCGGTCCTCAAAGACACCTATACCAGCCTGCTCGGCGAGGCCCAGCGCATGCAAGGCCAGTATTTGCCTGCGATGCGCGAAAAAGCCCGAACCGTAAACGTCGCGCAAATCCTTGAGGAAGTGCGGCAGTAGTCGATTTGGTGGAGTTTGTGCAGGTTGGGTGTCGGCGTCGCCACACCCAGCCTGCAAACCGTTACTTCGTTTGCACGGCGAACGGGAATCAGCTGGCTTTTACCGTCAGCAAGTTGGTGACCCTGGTCACACCAACGATGGTGCGTGTGATCGCTTCGGCGCGCTGTTTGCGCTGCTCGCTGGCGACTTCACCTTTCAGGGTCACTTCACCTTTGACGGTATTGACCTCGATGGCAATGGCACTCAGGCCGGGATCCTTGATGAGGTCGGCCTTGATGGAAGCCGTAATGCTGGAGTCGGTGACGATGGTACCGACCTGATCCACTTTGGTTGAAACGGCATTGCCCGTATCGTTCAACGCAGTCCCGGTTCTGATCGCGACCGACTCGCCAACCCCCGCCACCACGGCACCTGCCTGATCGACTTTCTGCCCGACCTTGTCCCCGGCCTTGACGATGCTGGCGTTGGTCTTGTCGATGGCCTTGTCGAGTTTCTCGCCGACGGTTTGGCCCGATGAGGTGTACTTGTCGCAGCCGGAAGCCAGCAACATGACACCGACGACGACGGCCGCAAGAATGTAACGCGGAATGGACGATGGCGCGAAAGATGGTTTCATGATCAGCTCCTGCTGTTGATGGCTTCATTATCAGCACGGGGTGCGTTGGCTGCCATGACGCGGATGCCTGTTCTCTTGTAGGAAAAATCCGATATGGCTCCGCCAGGAATGGTGTCTTTATCGCCGCACGCCATGCTTTATCTTCGCCTTATGTACGATATCGCACAGAGTTCGCCTCACTTAGCGGCCATCATGGACAACGACTCCCCGTCTCTGTATGGTTCATATCCCGGGCGTCTGCAAGCAACCGCGTGCTGCGGGTGAGCGAATAGGCAGGCGTTGCCAGTAACGCGTCTGCATAATCCGTGGACCATTTACGCGTCTTTACAGAGGTCAGAGGCTGGACGTGCCAAAAAAAATCCGCGATTCACTATCCACTAAGCCCACCCGGCCACCGAAGCCTGCCCCCAAGCCCGTTGCTAAAGGCGTCGACGGCGTTACCGAGGTGCGGCGCCAGGAAGCCTTGCTGATCACCGGCGCACTGCAGAACGCCATTCTCAACAGTGCCAATTTCTCGAGTATCGCCACCGACGAAAAAGGCATCATCCAGCTATTCAATATCGGTGCCGAGCGCATGCTGGGCTACAAGGCCGCCGATGTGCTCAACAAAATCACGCCGGCCGATATTTCCGATCCGCAGGAAGTGATCGCGCGTGCAAAGGCCCTCAGCCTGGAGCTTGCCACCCCGATTACGCCGGGGTTCGAAGCGCTTGCTTACAAAGCCTCGCGCGGCATCGAGGATATCTATGAATTGACCTACATCCGTAAAGACGGCAGCCGCTTTCCGGCGGTGGTATCGGTCACTGCCCTGCGCGACGCGCAGGATGCCATCATCGGCT
>JAJAYN010000217.1 GCA_026786225.1 Burkholderiales bacterium
ATGCGGTAATACTGCTTCGGTACGGTCGGCACGCCGCGCTTGTAGGCACCCGAGCGGACTTTCTGCGCCTCGGCAAAATCCGGTCGCGCCTTGGCGAGACCATGCGCGACGAAGAGTCGCGCGGAGTTTTCACGGTCAAAGCCCGCCACATCTTCGGCCGCTGCGTGTGCCGACAAATACTCCGACGTCGTCATCCACACCGGCGCGCCGGTTTTTTCGTGCAGCCAGGATGCGCAGCCGACGTGATCCGGGTGATAGTGCGTGACGATAATGCGCTTGACGGGCCTTCCACCCATGACGTCCGCGAAATGCCTTTCCCATAGTTCATGTGTGGCGGGCACACCGTAACCAGTGTCCACGATGGTCCAGCAAGCAGCACCACTGTCATCGCTGTCCTCCAGCAGCCACAGATTGATGTGGTTGAGTGCAAAGGGCAGCGGCATGCGGATCCAGTAGATGCCGGGCGCAACCAGAATGGCTTCGCCTGCTGCAGGGGGCGTTTCGTGCGGGTAGGTGATCATGTGTGGCATGGCGTTTAGTGATGTGCGCGACAAGTCACAGCGCGGCTTTGGCAGAAAAAGAAATCCGCCATTCCCGTTCATCGAGAATGGCGGACAATTTATTGTGCAACGTGTCTTACTTGCTGGTTAACGTATACACGCCATCCCAGTTGGCGCCCGGCGGATTGGCGCGCAATGTGGCGACACGATCCATGTATTTCCCGTATACCTTACGTTTGGGATCAGCATTGATGAGCTTCGTGAGCGCGGCCTCTGCTTCGTCCCATTTCTGCGATCGAACCAAATCAAGCGCGCGATGAAAACGGTCGATTTCTTCGATAACCTGATCAGGGACTTCGCCCTTCTTGCCGATGGGCTCATAAACGGAAATTGGTTCAAGCTTGCCCTTGACGCGCACTCTGTCAAGTTCGCGATAAACGACATCCTGCACACTTGCCACAATGTTCTCTGAAACGAGGATACCGACACCGTATTCCTTGGTCTGGCCTTCCAAGCGAGCCGCCAGATTCACCGCATCGCCCAGCACCGTATACGCACGGCGAAAGGTTGAGCCCATGTCACCGACGTTCATCATGCCGCAATTGAGACCGATGCCGATTTCCAGAACGGGCCAACCGCGCTTGATGAATTCGGGTCCGATCTCTTTTAGTTTTTTCTGCATTGCCAGAGCCGACTTCAACGCGTGCTCCGCGTGTTTTTCGTCCCTCAGTGGCGCACCCCAAAAGGCCATGATTGCGTCACCGATATATTTATCGATGGTGCCGCGATCCTCCTGGATCGACACTGTCATGTGCGTGAGATACGCGTTCATCATCGCCGTCAATTCGGTCGGCGCAAGACCTTCAGAAATCGTCGTGAAATTACGCACGTCCGAAAACAGCACCGTCATGTCGCGGCTCTCGCCCTTGGTGGTATAGGTGCCGGGATCCTTGGCCATTTCATCGACCAGCTCCTTCGGCACGTAAGTTCCAAAGATGCCGGTGATTTGTCGTCTGGAACGCGCTTCGATGAAAAATCCGTAAGCCATATTCAACAGGAATAGACAGCCGATCAGCAACAGCGGCAGCGCCAGCGGCAACACGTAACCCTGGTACCACCAATACATATTAAAGGTCGTGACGACCGCCATGGCAATGACGACAGTCACAGTGGCCACAAACGGATTCATTTTTACCAACGCGATAGCCAGGGGCAAGCCGATTAGCAGAATCATGACCGCCTTGATCGCGGTTTCGTAATGGGGCTTGCGCTTCAAATTGTTATCCAGGTAGCCTGAGATCATGTTGGCGTGCGTTTCCACACCGGGGTAGACCTCACCCACCGGGGAGCTACGCAAATCGAACAGGCCCTGCGCTGATGTACCGACGAGGGCGATCTTGCCCTCGAGCTCACCCTTGGTCAGGTTGCCGCGGATCACGTCGGTGGCCGAAATATAGCGAAACATCGGACTCCTGCCGCGGAACGGGATGAGTGCTGAGCCGTCGTCGTCGACGGGGATGGTGGTGTTACGCAACTCGACGCTTCTGATCTTGGTGCGTTTATCGCCCTCGTCATCGCGCAGGATGACCTTGATAGGCTCGTTATCGAGGTAGGCGCGATACAGCGCCAAACTAAAGGACTCGTAATAGCCATCCTTGAATTTGACGAATAGCGGAAGACGCCGTGTGACACCATCAAAGTCGATCTGCGGCAAAACGTGTCCGGTTGCAGACGCCGCGTCCTGCAGCATTTTCAAATTGCCACTGAAGCCGTCGATTTCAACCGACGAGATCGATTTATTGTTAAACGTGGACACAGAAAACGCCGGTGACGGCAAGACACCCAGTTCCAGTTTTTGCAAGCCTGCGCGTTCGTTGTTACCGGCAAAAGCCAGTACCACCGGATACTTTTTGATGGTCTCGGCAAACTTTGCATCGTAGTCCAGTGACGGACGCAATTCCACCAATTTCTCCTGGAATTCGGCGCTCGATTTGAATGCCGTTTTTCCAAGCACTTCCAGGTTGGCTAGCCCGGAACTGGTGTCTGCTTCGGTGAAGAAGATGTCGAAGCCAATCACTTTAACCTTGTAATTTTCGAAGGCCTGCTTGACCAGCGTGGCGACTTTGTCTCGTCCCCACGGAAAACGGCCCTCTGCGGCAATGCTTTTTTCGTCGATGTCGATGATGACCACGCGCGGGTCCATCTTCTCCGGCATCGTCGCCAGCAGCCGCGCGTCGTACGCCTGCAATTCCAGGCGCTGGAAGAACGACAACGCGCCCCGGTTATCGAGTGCGCCGTAGTACAACACAAACAGCAGCACGATACCAACGCCAAGTCCGGCGCGAATGAGGGCGTTGATGGACGAAAAGTATTTGGTCCAGAGTGCTTTGAGTTTATCCATGGTTTGGGGCCGCTTCTCTATTTTTAATTTGTGCGGAACAATCATTGATCGTGCGATGCATGGTGCCAATGGATGCGAATATCGACGGATATTCGTGGTCCGCCATTGTGCGCGCTGCGTCCCAAAGTTTACTCTAACGGCTTTCTGTCGCAATGTCTTGCATTGTCGTGATCGCTGACCCATGCCGCGATAATGTTTAATATCAAGCATTGGCGCGGCACTCCGGGCATAAAGTGCTGGAAACCTGCGCTGGTGCTGGCGTTTGTATTTTGTATTTCGGTGCCCGATAGTTGCGCTTGTCTGTCATTCCAGCTAAAAAGGCATGCTGCCATCCGCGTGCATCGGCGAGTACGGGTAGTGACCCGCAGGCGGTACGGTTCAATTCGATCAGGTGGCATAAAACACAATCAGAAAATTTCCGGACGGAGAAAGTGTAATGACGATCACAAAGTTCTCGATGCGCAGCGTGCTGGCAATGGTGTTGGCGGTTTGCAGCGTGGGCGTATACGCAGAAACGCTGTTGCTTCGGCAGCCGAACGTATCCCGAAACCACATCGCGTTCGTCTATGCTGGCGACGTCTGGGTGGCCAATCGCGATGGGCAGAATCCGCTGCGGTTGACCTCGCATCCGGCCGACGAATTCGCGCCGGCGTTCTCGCCCGATGGCAAGTGGATCGCCTTTTCGGCCAGATACGACAACAACACTGATGTTTACGTTATTCCCGTGGAGGGCGGGCAGCCGAAGCGGCTCACCTGGCATTCGAGTGTGGATACGGTTAATGGCTGGAGCATCGATGGCAAACGCGTGTTGTTCGCCTCGTCGCGTGAAATTAGCAGCGGTCGCAGCAATCAGTTGTTTGAAGTGTCCGTCGATGGCGGATTCGAGAAGAAAGTGATGGACGCCCAGGCATTCGAGGGTGCGTGGTCCAAGGACGGTAGCCGCCTCGCCTATCGCCCCTATCGCAGCGCATACAACGGCGCGAGCGGCTGGCGTCAGCACCGTGGCGGTAGCACGCCACCGGTCTGGATAATCAATCCCACCAGTAATACGCTCGAAAAAATTCCACACGTCAATGCGTCCGACACCAATCCGGTATGGGTGGATAACGACGTGGTGTTTATTTCTGACCGTAGCGACGGCGCGGCCAATTTATTTCTGTACAGCAGCAAGACCAGAGACGTGCGGCAACTCACCAAGGAAACCGTTTGGGATGTGCGTAATGCGAGCGCTTTTGGCAACGCTGTCGTGTACGAGGTAGGCGGGCGCCTGAAGGAGCTCGATGTGGTGTCAGGCAAAAGCCGCGATATTCCCATCACGATCAATGCCCAGTCCGTCCAGGCGCGCACGCAATGGAAGGATGCCAGCGGCAATATCACCTCGGCGCATCTTTCATCGACCGGCAAACGCGCGGTGGTGAGTGCCCGCGGCGATATTTTTACCGTGCCGGTCAAGGATGGCTCGGTGCGCAACCTTACGCAAACCTCCGGCGTTCGCGAGAAGGATGGTTTGTGGAGTCCGGACGGAAAGCGCGTGGCCTATATTTCAGACGCGGGCATGCATCACACACTGGTGTTGCGCGACCAGGCCGGTCTGGAGAAACCGCAAACGTTTGAACTGGGCAAGAGCGGGTACTTCACGCTGCTGGCGTGGGCGCCTGGCGGCAAGACCATCGTTTATCAGGATAACCACCTCAACCTTTACGCCATCAGTCTCGACAAGGGCGCGATCAAACTCATCGACAACCGCAAGCGTCGCGGTCTTTTCAATGTCGCGGTTTCGCAGGATGGCCGCTGGCTTGCGTATACCGCCGCTGGTGAAAATCTCTTTAATCACATCCGCATTCACGATTTCACCATCGGCAAGAGTGTGACGGTCACGGATGGGCTGAGCCACGCCGACAGTCCCGTTTTTAGCGGCAGCGATTATTTGTATTTCACCGCCTCGATCAACGCCGGTCCCGCGCAGGTTGGCCTGGATATGTCCAGTCAGGAGCGACCAGTGCACGAAGGCATTTACGCACTCGTGCTCGCTGCGGACGGCAAATCACCCTTTGCGCCCAAGGGCGGGGATGAAAACGACAAGACGGCCAAGGGCGGTGGCAAAGACGGCGACAAAGACAACGCAAAGGACAGCGGTAAAGACGACAAGATGCCGACACCTGACGCTGCCAAGAGCGCCGACAGCAAGGACGACAAAGCCAAGCCGGACGCTGCCGCAAAACCGCCCAAGCCGGTACGCATCGATTTCGATGGCCTGCAGCAGCGCGTGGTTGCACTGCCGCTTGCCGAACGCAACTACGATTCACTCGCGGTGGCGTCCGACGGTGCCTTGTTTTATCTGGAGCGCAAGCAGCCCGGCGCCAGCAATGATCCGCCGGAACCGGAATCAACCGGTAATGGAGAGCTGTATCGCTACAGCTTTGAAGACCGCAAAGGGCGCGCACTAAAGGTTGGCGTGGCGAATTTCAGCATCAGCGCCGACGGCAAAAAACTGCTTCTCCTGTACAACAAAGGCAAGCTGGAAATCACCGATGCGACCGATAAATTCGATGCCAAACCCATCGACCTCGCGCAACTCGGCATGCCGGTCAATCCGCAGGAAGAATGGCAGCAGATTTTTGATGAAACGTGGTGGATGCAGAAGGAATTTTTCTACGATGCCAATCTGCACGGCATCGACTGGAACGCCATCCGCGCACGCTATCAGCCGCTACTCAAATACGTGCAACGGCGGGAAGATTTGAATGACCTGCTGGTGGAAATGATCGGCGAGCTGCAGGTCGGGCACAACCGTATTGGTGGTGGTGACACCCACAAGGAAAAGCCCGTCAGCGTCGGCTTGCTGGGGGCTGATTTCAGCGTTGACAATGATCGTTACCGCATCAAGACCATCTACCGCAGTGACCGCTGGAATCCCTTCATGAAAGCGCCGCTCGCGGTGCCCGGGCTGGGACTGAAAGAAGGCGACTATGTGCTCGCCGTCAACGGTCGTGCCGTAACAGCGAAACAAAACCTGTATACCTTTCTCGAAAACACCGTCGGCAAACAAGTCAGCCTGACCGTTGGGTCGGACGCCACCGGCAAAGGCGCGCGCAATATCGTCGTCGAGCCGATCGCCAATGAAGCATCGCTGCGCCAGTGGAGCTGGATCGAGCGCAATCGCCAGTATGTGGACAAGGTTTCAGGCGGCAAGGTGGCGTACGTCTACCTGCCCGACACCGGCGGCGAGGGTTACAAATTTTTCAACCGCATGTTCTTCGCGCAGGTCGATAAGCAGGCTGTGATCGTCGATGATCGGCGCAACGGCGGTGGCCAGGCGGCGAACTACGTGACCGACGTGTTGAGCCGCCAGTATCTGGCCGGCTGGAAGGATCGCGATGGCCTGGTGTTTGAAACGCCGGGCGGTGCGATCTACGGGCCCAAGGTCATGTTGATCGATCAGGATGCCGGTTCAGGTGGTGACTTCCTCCCGTATGCGTTCAAGCGCATGGGTTTGGGACCGTTGATCGGCAAACGCACCTGGGGTGGCCTGATCGGCATTGCCGCCAACCCCAATCTCATCGACGGCGGAAATCTGGTCGTGCCGTACTTTCGCTTCTTCACGCCTGAACGCGAATGGCGCGTGGAGAACGAAGGCGTCGCGCCGGATATCGACGTCGAACTTGAGCCAACGGAAGTCAATCAGGGGCGCGATACGCAACTGGATGCTGCGTTGAAGTCTGTGATGACGCGGCTGGAAAGCGAGAAGCAGCTGACGCGAAAGGTCGCGCCGGTGATGCCAACGCAGTTGGGGAAATGATTAACAAACTCCAGCACTGGTGCTAGAGTTCACCGGCTTTGCTCTCGACAACCATGGCGCGATTACCGCATTGCTGCTTAGTCCGCATTCGCGTTAGAACCGCGTGTCATGTATCGACTAAAATGATAATACGCACACCGGTCTTGGTGGCGTGTTCGCGATGCAGACGGCATGCGTATAGTTGGAGGGTGCCGTTTCAGGAAATCGGCATGGCCAGTACCGGTCTATGGCGCGGCGGGCACTTCGTTACAGTACGCCCTGCCGCACATCGCTTCCATATGTGGACCAGTCTTTTGAGCTGGATCGCGGGTTATTCGCACCCTGTCCTAAGGAAAATAGCAGACATCAGTTTTTCCCGCAGGCGCATAATCGTGCCTCAGCCATGCCGGTTTGGAGAGGCTATAACGCCATGAATCTGCAGTGTCCACCGCGAATTTGTCAACTTTTCAGCACGCATTGCAGCAGCACGTCGTGCAAGACACGCATCTCGAAGCCGTGAGTCTCAGCTATCACCTGCTATTGGTCGAGGACTCTGCCGACGATGCGGAGTTATTGCTGCATTCGTTACGCGCAGCGCCTTTCAAATTCACTTCGGTACGTGTCGAAACCGAGGCCGAATACAACGCAGCATTGGCGAAAGAATTACCCGATGTCGTGTTGTGCGACTTCAATCTGCCGCGCTTCAGCACCGACCGGGCATTGAAAATTCTCAACGAGTGTCGGCTGGATATTCCGTTCATTGTCGTCTCGCATCACATCGGCGAGGAGGCGGCTGTCGCCGCCATGCAAAACGGGGCTAGCGACTACCTGCTCTAAACTCGCCTGGGCAGACTGCCATCGGCAATCGAAGCCGCAATCGGACGGCGCGTGTCGCGCCAGCAACAGGCACGGGTCGAAGAGGCATTGCGCGCCAGCGAATCCATGAAGCGCGGCATTCTCAATTCACTCAATACGCGCATTGCCGTTCTCGACGGCAAAGGCATCATCGTCGCGACCAATAAAGCCTGGGATAGCTACGGAGACACTCGCAGCCCGTCGTACAAGGCGCCCGCCGCGCTGGGCAACAATTATTTCGATCTGCTGCAGGACGCAGCAGACCACGGCGATGCCAGTGCCGAACAAAGTATGAACAGTTTGCGCTCGGTGATTGATCGTGAGACCGCCTTTGCCTCGGTTGAGTATGAACGTGCGGGGCCGGGCGGCACACACTGGTTTGTCGCGCGCGCGATGCCTCTCGAAGATAGTATCGATGGCGCTGTGGTTTCGCACGAAGACATCACCGACCGCATGTTGGCGCATCACGCGCTAGCAGACGCAAACAAGCGCTTGCAGGCCATGTCCAAACGCGTTCTCAACATACAGGAAGAAGAGCGGCGCGGCATTTCACGCGAGTTGCACGACGATATCGGCCAATCGCTGACCGCGCTCAAGATCGGTTTACATCGTCTTGCCCAGCGCATTGGCGACGAACACAAGGAAATTCTCATGCAGTGCCTGAGCACGGCTGACCTCACGCTTGAAAAACTGCGCAATCTTTCGCTGGAGTTGCGTCCACCCCAGCTCGACCAACTCGGCCTAGATGAGGCACTGCATTGGTTGGCCGATCAGCAGCGCAACAACACCGGTCTTGATATCAGTTGCCATTTCGCCGGGCTTACCGAGCGATTACCTGCCGTTCTTGAGGGCGTGTGTTACCGTATCGCACAGGAGGCTCTCAACAATGCGACGCGCCACGCCAAGGCAACAAAAATCGGCATTCGCGTCGAACTCAGTGACCGTCTCCTCAAGCTGGCGATACACGACGATGGCGTCGGCTTTGACATCGACGCCGCGCGCAACAAAGCCCTAAGAACGGGAAGCCTCGGTTTGATCAGCATGGAAGAACGCGCACAACTAGCCGGTGGCCGCCTGAAGGTCCGCACCGTCCCCGGTGGGGGCACGACCGTGCAGGCTTCGTTCGCGCTGTCCGGCAACGAAAAATCCACGGAGAACGAAAGCATCGATCACACGCTCGTCAGCATGTCATGAGCGCCATTCGCGTCCTGCTTGCCGACGATCACGCGCTGGTACTCGCGGGCATTCGTGCGCTGGTTGAAGAACTGGGCGACACACAGATCGTCGCCGAGGCCAACAACGGGCGCGACGCCGTCGCTCTTGCCAAACAGCACAAGCCGGATTTGGTGATCATGGATATTTCCATGCACGAACTCAACGGCATCGAGGCCACCGCACAAATCATGGCCGAAGTACCGTCAACCAAGGTGCTGATTCTGTCGATGCACACGACTGAGGATTTCGTGCGCCGTGCGATCAAGGCAGGTGCTGCCGGCTATCTGGTCAAGGATTCAGCGCCGCTGGATTTAAAGATGGCGATTGCGGCGGTGCTGCGTGATGAAATCTATCTCTCCCCACGCGTATCAAAGCACGTTGTCGCCGGCTTTCTGCACGGCAAGCCGCATCAGAATGAATCCTCGATGGACGCACTGACGGCGCGCCAGCGCGAGATTTTGCAGATGATCGCTGAGGGTAAAAGCACCAAGCAAATCGCCTTTCAACTCGACGTCAGCATCAAGACCGTTGAAACCCACCGCGCCGCGTTGATGGAGCGACTCGATATTCACGATGTTGCCGGGCTTGTTCTCTATGCAGTACGTCACGGCGTGATCAGCGTGGATCGGGCGGATTCTTAAGCGCGCCTCGCGGCAAATTCCAGCACTGTTGCGGTTCGCAGGCCGAAAATGCCTGAAACGCCCCGCCAATAATGGAGGCTCTTCATTCTACTGATCGTGCACGCGAGATCGCGTTTCCAACCTACCGTTGCTTGCGCGGCGCAGCTACCCAGGTATCGCGTGCGTCGTCGCAGCATTGCACCATTCAAATTCCAGGAGCAACCATGGCCCTACTTGATGTAGCCAGCAACCATGTCTCGCGCATGGGCAAATAGTGCGTGGCGTTTACCCCGCGAACTTCCGCACGCAGTTGAACGACGTATCGTGGCCGGCAATTCTGGCCGGGGCCGCCGCCGCGGCTGTCAGGACGCGCAATCAATATCGCCATTAGCCACAGGGGTGTAGCCTGCTGCCCGTCGCGTCATTGCGCAGCTGGCGTCTTATTTTGAACCGGTGAACCGGGAATGCTTTCTAGAAATAGCCGACTCGATCCCGCCCATAACATGACTGGCACCAGGCACGGAAAAATGAGCACACCGAGCTGATAGCAAAGTGCGATTGCTTCCAGCTGCCAGCCGGACAACCCGGCCTGCGCCGAGACGTCCGGTCCGAGCTGAATGCCGAGTTGTGCGAGCAAATCAAAGGCGATGCCCCAGCTTTGGAACGGCAGCAACGCGAGCACACCGAGGAAAAATTTCCACCAGACAGCGCGTTCGGCGAGCATGAGCGCAAAGAACAAAGCCAGTCCATAGGTGTAGAGAAGCGGATTTACTTCAGGGAGCAATAGCGCCGTCTGTCCCGCTGCGGGGTGTACTTTGATGCTGGTCACAAAGACAAGCGTAGGCCCCGTTTGCTCGATTGCCGATATGACGCCGGATGTCAGTTGATTGACGATCAAACGGGCCAATCTGCCCGCGACGGCGGCGTGATAGGGCGCAATGAAGTACCAGGCAGCGAAGCAGGGTGGCAGCCACAGGAATGTGTGCACCAGAAATTTTCTGAGAGACGGCACGCGGACGGTCATTGCGTTATTCCTTGCGCCCCTCCCAATGGTGCCAATGGTGCAGGCGAGACCACGCGGGATGTGATCCGCGGCAACGTACGCATCCAGATCAGCCAGACGATCAGTACGTCGAGCATGATGAGCGCCTGCCAAAGATAAAAGTGCGCCCATTCGAACGCTTGCATGCTCCATTGGCCGATATAGAACAGGCTGATCACGCGCACGACGTTCAATAGCTGCACCGTTAGCAGGCCGACGACGATGCCGATCACACGATGCTTCCACGGCGCGGGAAATGCAAGCATGGCGGCAATCAGAATGATCGCCGCCTCGATCCCGTTACAACCAGCCTCGATGGAAAGCGCGAAGCCGTTGATGGTGCTCTGCAGAATTTTGCCGGATACGGCAACGTTAGAATCGAAGAGCGTAATCAGGGCCGCACAAATGCGTGCCAGCGCCTCGGTCCATGGCAGTACGATCGCTTTTTGTCCGAACGGTGTTAATTCCGCTGCAAACAGCGCGACCAGGAAAACCATGAAAAGAATGAAAAAACGCGCCATACAAAATGAGCCTTGGCAGCTCCCCTCACTTTTACCAAATCGAAGCTGCCAAGAGGCTTAACGTTCCCGTTTGCGCATCGCTGCAAAGCCTGCAAAAGCCAGGAGTGCCGTCAGCATGA